>JBBFMJ010000029.1:0-11558 GCA_037478515.1 Thermoanaerobaculia bacterium | reverse complement strand
TTCCATATGATAATTTAAAAAATCCCATGGTTCTTTTACAGAAAGCCAGCCCACAACTGGAGGTTTTATTTTTTCAAAAATATTTTTGCTAACATAAAGAAAACCAGTGCCCATAGGCCACATAAGCCATTTTGCACCTCCACAGGACAGACCATCGATGAAAAATTTTTGAACATCCATAGGACATATACCCACACCCTGTATCCCATCCACAATAAAAATTATTCCCCTTTCCCTTAAAAATTTTCCAATTTCCTCAAGGGGTGCCATAAAACCATTTAAAAATTGCACAAAACTTAAAGATACCAGTTTTGTATTTTTATGAAGATTATTTTTAATTTGCTCCAGGGTTATCATCCCCTTTTCTGGTTTAAAAAAATCCACCTCCACGCCTTTTTCCTTTAAATAGAGAAAGGGATAGACATTGGCAGGAAATTCGCAAAAGGGAAGCAAAACTCTATCACCCTCTTTAAGACCCAAACCCGATGCCAGGAGGGATATGCCATAAGAAGTGTTTGGAATTAAAGAAATATAATCTTCTTTGCTAGCACCTATAAAATTCCCTATTTTATTCTTTAATTCAACTTTTAAAGTCAGTAATTTTTCCAGAATATCTACATCAAATCTTTCCTGAATTTGATATGCTTCTTCAAAGCAATTTTTATGGATAAGGGAAAAAGGTGAAATGGATGCAAAGTCCAGATATATTTTCTCTTTAAAAACAGGAAAATAATTTCTAAAATTATTCATCAATCAACAAAGACCAGATTTCTTTTTTTCTTTTTTTCAGATTCCTGATATTCCTTTTCCATCCCTCCGCTCATAATGTATGTATAAATCAGTTCCAGGGATTGGGTTCCATCGTGGTTGAAGCCAATTAGATAATAATTTTTATCCTTTATAAGATAAAGGTATCCTCTCCCCCAAGGGTCTAAAAGAATATTTAAATCTGCCAGATTATATTTAAAGAGATCCTGAAGGGAAGAAGGATAGTTTCCCTCTGAAAGAAAATAAGTTCTAATAGAATTGTCCAGAAGATTAATATTTAAAAAGGACTTTTGATATTTAATTTCATTAAATATATTCTTTTTAGAAACCAGGGAAGAAAAACTGTTTAAAGGATTTTTAAATCTGAATAGATTAAAAAGGGTAAACAAGACCAGAATGGCTACTATGGGCAGCAGTGCAAATTGCTGGGGCTTTTCCTCTTCTTCAATTTTTACCTCTTCTATTTTTTCCCCTTCTTTAACTGGCTCTTCTTTTTTCTCCTGAATTAGACCTTTCTGATACAATTCATAGAGAGCTTTGGCTACATAAAATTCAGTATAACGGGCTTTATCTATTATATCCGAGACAGGAGAGATCCCATCTATTAAATTATAAACATCATAGGCAACTTTCGTAAGGACAATCTTCCCTTCCTTTTTTTCAACCTTTCCCTCTTCCACATCAAAATCTTCAGAATCATCAGAGATTACTTCAAAGCTGGGGTTAATTTTTTCAAAAACGATATCGGGGCTCTTTACCACCTTTTCAATCATTGGCCATTCATCAAGCATCTGTGCCCCTTCCATAAGGACAGATTCAGAGGTTATTGGAATTATACTATCCCTGTCATACTCCACGGCTATCTCTTGAGAAAAATAGTATTCCCCTTCCCTCCATCTAAATACTTTATGGACTATTTGCATAATCTGCTGGGTTAAAGCATTTTTTAATTCTTCATGGTCAATAAAACCATTTCTGACCAGGATATATCCCAATCTCTGCAGGGTTTGCTGCTGTATTTGAAGGGCTTTATTTAATTGTTCCTCTGAAATGGAACCTCTTTTTATTAAAACTTTTCCCAGTTTACTCTCAACCCTGGATTTTTCAGAATCTGCATTGACAATTTTGCCATCCAGAAAAGTTATGTAAATAGTATCATAGGGACTTTTAATGGTCAAAACCCCTGTCTTTCTTTGAAGACCTATGAGTTGAAATATGTCCTGAATTCCAAAATCCTTTAAACTACCTTCTAAAGCCACTATATTCCTCCCTTTTCAACAATAACTCTTATATTTCCCACAAACCAGAGTAAAATGAGAAATACCAGGGCTATCTTTTTCAAAAAGGCCAGAGACAATGCCTGAAAATTATAAGCATTCATGGGGAACGGAAAAACTATGAAAAGGAGAAGCAGAAAAAAGAAAACTATGAGTAAAAAACCTTTGACCTTCTTTTCTTCCATCAGATAACCAAAACCTGGAACCAGGATATTAAAAAGTTTCTTTAAATAGTGTTCCTGCCTTAAAAACCTTTTAACTTCATTCATCTTTTTAACTTTTGTATCCAGGGAAACTCCATCTTTTTTTATGTAAATATGTATGCATTGAGTACAGTATATCTGGCTTTCAGCTGCACTCTTACATTTAGAACAGAAACTTCTTCCACATTTGGTGCAGATTCCTGCATAATCCCAGTTTTTCTTCCTCCACAGATGAAAAAGGGGCATAAGCAAAAAGCATAAGATAAAGGAAATGGTATATGGAAAGAAAATTGCAGAAGAAGTATTATACTCCTTTTCATGACCCCTTATCCCTTTACCTTTTAAAATACCAGTATTTTTTATCCTGTTTAATAGTTGCCAGGCTTCCTCTTTGGTTAAATAAACTGGTATTATCTCCCTCTTTGGTTTGGAAGAGATAAATTTAAGCATCTGCCTGGAATTTATTGCCATTCCTGCATTTAAGGTTTCCGTTCCTTTATTATATTGATAACTCTGATTGTATGCCTTGCTTAAATTAAAATATAAAGGAGGAAAAAAAGGGAGGTATTTCTGGGCATTGCTATACTCTGTTATGGCAGCATTAAAATTTGCCTGCCAGAAATATTGATTTCCCAGACCAATATAAGATAACCCATGGGCGGGATTTTTTGAAATTGCTTTTTTATAAGCAGCAATGGCATTTATGGTATCTCCTGATGCCTCATAAAGATTTCCCAAAAGAAAAATAAGATCTGGATCTTCCACAAAATTGGAGATTATTTCAATTTCCGGCACATATTTATAGGAAAGGTCACTGTTTTGAAGGGCATAGGTACTTTGAATTATGGGTGAAAAGGACTGATAAAACTTATTTAAATTATGGTAAAAAAATGGAATGGCAAGCATCTGGATCAAAACCAGTAATATAAGAATTGCCCTTTCAGATTTTTTTGAATATCCAAAAACAATTATACAAAAATAACAGAGAATCCAGAACCAGCTTAAACCCAGAACCACCGGTAGAAGAATTAAACTTAAAGAGATAATAAAGGCGGAAAGGGTATTGTACCTTTTTTCAAAGAGTTCCATTAGGTCATGTTTTATTTTTGGAAAATTTCTATACAAAAGATACAATGTAAAAACAATAAGAACTACAAGGGAAAGGGTAAAAAATAAAATTAAAAGATTTATATAAAAACTTAAAAAATAATTTTCATTTTTATAAACTTTATAAATTGCTTTAAAAATATTTATAAAATAGGAAAAATAACTTTTTTGTCGCCAGGCAAAATCTGCCCTGGCAAAGAAAAGCTCCGGGAGATCAGGGTTGAAAAGTCCTGCAAATTTTAAAAAATACTGGGCTTGGAGGGTTTCATCTTTCTTTAAGGCATCATAAAAAAGCCCCAGAGAAGCATTGGCAAAGGGTGAAAATTTTTTTATATCCCAGGCACCAGCTTCTTCCAGAATCTTTTTTACATCATATTCTGCAAGGGCAAACTGTCCTTCCTTTATATGGGAAAGGGTAATAAACCAAAGGGTCTCCATCCTGGCTTCCAGGGGAAGTTTGCTCTTTCCTTCCTTTTTTTCAGTATCCCCGAAGGGGTTTTTTAAAATTAAAATCTCTTCATCCTGACAGAAAAGGTTTATAGAAAAAATTAAAAATAAAGTAAAAATTAAAGTATTTTTCATAAACCTTCCATTATTTTTACAAAATTTATTCTCAATTCTGTAAGAATGTTATCAAAAAGCTTCTTTTCTTCCTCATTTAAATTACCTCTGGTTTTTTCAAAAAGGACTTCCAGGATATCTATGGTTTGTTTTGCCTGGGGAAGGTCAATTTCCACCTTTTCTGCCCCCTTTATTTCAATAATCCCCATATTCATCATAGCTGAAGCATAAAGGGAGAGCAAAAAATCTGAAAAAGAAGGTGGTGGTGGAAGTTCTATTTTTTTCTCTGCCTTTTCTTTACCTTCCTCTTCCTTTAAGGGCTCTTTTAACTCTCCATCTTTACTAAAAGACCTTTTATCTTCTATTTTTATCATCATAATAAATATGATATATAAAAAGTCAAAATATTTCAAGCAAAATTATCTTCCACTGGTAAAATCTGCCATTTTTGAAAATAGGGAAGGTATCTGAGGAGGAAAAATTGTTCCTCTGAAGAAACTCTATAATAATGAATGAGGGCTCTTTCTGGATCCAGCCCCCCTTCATACCACTGGTCATCTATAAAATCAATTTTATACCATTTTCCTTTATAAAAAAACCTATTAGGGCGACCTGGATAGGAATGGCTTGAAAAAGTTTCAACTTTACAAATTTTAAACTTCATCAATGCCTGATGCTGAAATCCTTAAATATTTCCTCTGTTTCCATTTCAGTGGTCTGAACTTCCAAAACCCTGGCATAGGGGTGTTCATTACAAAGTTTTTTTATCACTTCTTTTATTTTTTCTTCCTCCCCTTGAAAAACTGCCTCCACAGTCCCATCGGGAAGGTTTCTGACCCATCCCTTGAGTCCCAGCTGTCTGGCAAAATCTTCTGTATAAGCTCTAAAAAAAACCCCCTGAACCTTTCCTTTAAAAATACACCTTAAAGTTTTCATATTAAAATGAACCTCCTCCCTTCAATTTTCCACTCCCTTTCTATGAGAAGCTTTAAAGCTTCTGAATAGGCAATGTGCTCCTGAGCCAGAATCCTCTCCTCCAGCTCTTCCACAGTATCACTATCAAATACTGGAACAACCCTCTGGAGTATTATGGGACCAGAATCCACACCTTCATCTACAAAATGAACAGTACAGCCAGAGAATTTAACTCCATATTCCAGTGCCTGCCTCTGGGCTTCCACTCCAGGGAAAGAAGGAAGAAGAGCTGGATGGATATTTACAATCTTCCATTTATATTTTCTCACAAATTCCTCTGAAAGAATCCTCATATACCCAGCCAGCACTATAAAATCCGGGCTCAAACTATCAATTATCTTTTCCACTTCTTCTTCATGGGCTCTTCTGGAAGGAAAGCCCTTGCTTTCGAGAACAAAAGTTTTAAGTCCAAATTCTTTTGCCTTTTCAATTCCTTTTGCATCCTTTTTATTTGAAAATACACCACAGATTTCAGCTTTTAGGTACCCATTTTTTATGTTTTCATAAATTTTTAAAAAATTGCTTCCCCTTCCCGAAAGCATTACAAAAAGTTTCTTCATTTTATCTGAACCTCTCCTTTTCCTTTTTCCAACTCTCCCAGTAAATAAAATTTCTGTCTTTCCTTTTTAAAATAGTCTTCAAGCCATATCTTGTCTTTTCTTGAAATAATTATAACCATCCCAATTCCCATATTAAATACCTTATAAAGTTCTTCCTCCCTTATTTTACCTTCCCTTTCCAGAAATTTAAATATGGGTAAAACTTCCCAGGAATTTTTTTGAATGGATGCCTTTAAATTTTTTGGAAGAACCCTCGGGATATTGTCAATGAAACCACCTCCTGTAATGTGGGCAAGGGCTTTAATCTTCCCTTCCCTAATTGGTTTTTTTAAAATTTTTAAATAGGATATGTGAGGTTGAAGAAGAAGGTCTCCTAAGGGTCTCTTTAAAGGAAAGGGGCTTTCTCTTAGGGAAAAACCCCTATCTTTTATTATTTTTCTTACCAGAGTGTAGCCATTTGTATGAAGGCCCGTGGAAGGAAGTCCATAAATTAAATCCCCTTCTTTTAAGTTTTTCTTTGGAAGAATTTCTTTCCTTTCCACAATTCCCACTATAAAACCCACTATATCAAAGACCCCTTCAGGGTACATTCCTGAAAGTTCTGCCGTCTCCCCTCCCAGAAGTGTTAGTCCATTTTCTTTGCAACCCTTTATTATTCCCTTTAAAACCCTATGGAAAATATCCCCTTTCAGTTTCTCGCATCCAAAATAGTCCATAAAAAATAGGGGCTCTGTAACTCCCTGAACCAAAATATCATTTACACAGTGGCATACAATATCATAACCCAGGACTTCCAGCTTATCATATTTAATTGCCAGTAGTATCTTTGTGCCTACTCCATCACAGGAAGATACCAGAACTGGATTTTTATATTTTTTTAAAGGAATGGAAAAGAGTCCCCCAAAACTTCCAATGGAACTGATGACTTCTTTTCTCCTTAAAGCTTTGATATCCTTTTTTAAATTTTCAAGTAATCTGTTTTGAAGCTCAATATCAACCCCTGCCTTTTTATACTGGCTCATAAATTACTCCTTTTATTTTTTCAAAGAAAAAAGTTTTTGCTGTTTTATATCCTGGGGAAGGACTGGATAATTTCCATCCCAGCAGGCAGTACAGAACCACCTTTTTTCCTCATCCACGCTATTTTGCATATTTTCCAAGCTCAAATAATGAAGGGAAGTGGCTCCAAGAAAACTGCAAACTTCATCAACCTCTTTATTATGGGCAATGAGTTCTTCTGAGGTAGGTGTATCTATTCCATAATAGCAGGGAAAACGGGTGGGTGGGCAGGAAATCCTGACATGGACTTCTTTTGCGCCTGCATTTTTCAAAAGCCCTACTATCTGCCTCATAGTGGTACCCCTTACAATGGAATCATCCACCAGGACCACTCTCTTTCCCTTTAAAATGGAACTTATAGGGGAAAGTTTCAGGCGCACTCCATAATCCCTTACTGTCTGTAAGGGCTGTATAAAAGTTCTTCCTATGTAATGGCTTCTTATGAGCCCAAAATTTAAAGGTATCCCTGACTCTTCAGCATAGCCCATTGCTGCAAAAATCCCAGAATCTGGAACTGGAATTACCACATCTGCCTTTGTTTTACATTCCTGTGCCAGCTTTTTGCCCATCTTAATCCTGCTTGATGAAACAGGGATTCCATATAATAAACTATCAGGCCTGGCAAAATATACATATTCAAAGATACAGAAAAAATGTTTTTTTAAGGGTTTCCAGTTTATGGATTTGTAACCTTTTTTGGAAGCAATTACTACTTCCCCGGGCATCAATTCTTTTATAACTTTTCCTTTAACCAGTTCAATGGCTGCTGTTTCCGAACTAAAGCATAAGGAATTTTCCACTTTTCCAAGACAGAGGGGTCTGAAACCATTGGGGTCCCTCACAGCCATAATGTTATCTTCAAAAAGAAAAATTAAAGAAAATGCCCCCTGAACTTCTGATAGGGCATCCAGGATGGCATCCTGCATGGTTGGGGAAGAGGAACGGGCAACCAGATGGAGGATCAGTTCGGAATCGGAGTTCCCAGTCAGTATTGCCCCTTCGTTTATGAGTTTCTGCCTTAAACTTAAAGCATTTACCAGATTTCCATTGTGGCAAAGGGCAAGGTCTCCTTTTGAAGTGGTAGCACAAAGGGGCTGGGCATTTTTCAGGGAAGAAGAACCAGCAGTGGAATACCTTACATGTCCTATGGCTGTCTTTCCTTTTAATTTTTTCACATCTTCCAAGGAAAAGACATCCCTTACCTCACCCATTCCTGTTTTTACATTTATCTTTTCCCCATCAAAAATTGCAATTCCAGCACTTTCCTGCCCCCTGTGTTGTAAACCCTGAATACCTAAAAAGGTAAAAATTCCAGCTTCTTTATGGTCCGTTATCCCAAAAATTCCACACATCCTTTACTCCATATATTTTGAAAGTCCTTCTTCCATTATATCTTCAATCTCTTCAAAGGATGCCTTAAATTTCCACCCTCCTGCCCTTAAATAAAAATCCCTTCCTTTAAATGAGCCCAACTTCTGGATTGGAATATCAAACTCCTTGGATAAATTTAAAATTCCCCTATCATCTCCAAAGACAACAGCCCTTCCTCCCCCTTCCCCAAAGAGAAATAGAGTATTTTCACCAGAAGAAATTTCCATCTCCATTCCCTTTTTGCTCAGCATAAAAATTTCTATAAGAGAGATTATAAGCCCCCCTTCACTTATATCATGGGCACCTGAAAAAAAACCTTTACCAAAACCCTTAATTAAAAAATTTTGAAGTTTCCTTTCCCTTTCCAGATCCAGTTCTGGAATCCTTCCTAAAAGGTATCCCTTATGGACTGAAAAGGAGCTGGAAGAAAGTCGAATTTCCCCATCCCCAGCAAGAAAGATAGAAGAACCTTCTTCAGGCTTAAAATCTGGAATCTTCTTGATATTTGAAACAAAACCCACCATTCCAATTGTCGGGGTGGGCCAGATGGATTTTCCCTTCGTCTCATTATAAAAACTTACATTTCCAGAAACCACTGGGATTTTAAAATATTTAAGTGCATGGGTCAGCCCTTCAATGGACTCTTTAAACTGCCACATCACCTCAGGGTTTTCTGGATTTCCAAAATTTAAACAATCGGTAACCCCTATGGGTTTTGCACCTATTGAGGCAAGGTTTCTCACTGCCTCTGCCACAGCAAAAGAGGAACCTTCTTTAGGGTTTAGATAGCACCATAAGGGGTTTACATCACTGGTTATGGCAATTCCGTATTTTTTACCCTTAACCCTCAAAAGGGCAGAATCAAAAGAAGGCAGAAGCACTGTGTTTGTTTGAACCTGATGGTCATACTGCCTGTAAATGGATTTTTTGGAAGAATTGTTTGGATTTTTTAAGAAATCCACCAGTTCTTCTTCAAAATTTTTTATTTCAATCTTTAAATCTTCCTCTCTATTTAACTCCTCAAAATAAGATGGCTTCTTTACAGGTCTTCTGTATTTTGGTGCCCCTGAAACCAGGGGTTTTATATCCAGGTCAATAACTTTTTCTCCTTTGAAATAACCCTCCACCTTTCCAGTGTCTGTGACATATCCAATTTCCACTGCATCCAGATCCCATTTTTTGAAAACCTCCAGAACCTCCTTTTCCTTTCCTTTTTTAACCACCATAAGCATTCTTTCCTGGGATTCTGAAAGCATAATTTCATAAGGGTCCATTCCCTTTTCCCTCAAAGGAACTCTGTCCAGATAAAGCACCAACCCACTTCCCCCCCTGTCTGCCATCTCAAAGGAAGAAGAAGTAAGCCCTGCTGCCCCCATATCTTGAATCCCTTCTATAGAATCCCCTTTCATAATTTCCAGAAGGGCTTCCAAAAGCAGTTTTTCTGTAAATGGATCCCCAATTTGAACATTTGGTTTCTTTTCTTTTAAGTCCTCTTCAAATGCCTCTGAAGCCATGGTGGCACCATGTATCCCATCCCTTCCTGTCTTTGACCCAACATAAAATAATGGATTTCCTTTGCCCTTTGCCTTGCCATAAAAGATCTCATTTTGTTTTGCAATTCCAAGGCAGAAGACATTTACCAATATGTTATTGTTATAAGAGTTGTAAAACAATGTCTGCCCACCAACAGTTGGAACACCTATGCAATTTCCATAAAAAGCAATCCCACCTACAACCCCATTTAAAAGATAAGCCATATTTTGTTCTTTCAAATCCCCAAAAAAGAGGGAATCCATATTGGCAATGGGCCTTGCACCCATAGTAAAGATATCCCTCAAGATACCTCCAACCCCAGTGGCAGCACCCTGAAAAGGTTCTATGTAGGATGGGTGGTTATGGGATTCCATTTTAAAAACAACACAAAGCTCCTCATCCAGTTTTATAATTCCTGCATTTTCTCCAGGTCCCTGAAGAACTCTTCTGCTCTTTGTTGGAAATTTTTTTAAATAAATCTTTGAACTTTTATAAGAGCAGTGTTCAGACCAGAGGGCAGAAAAAATACCCAGTTCAGTAAAATTTGGAATCCTCTTTAAAAATTTTAAAATTTTTTTCCATTCTGCCTTTGTAAGGCCTAAAGATAAAGCATCTTTAAGTGAAGCTGGTTCATTGTATTTCATTTTTCATCCCGTAAAAAATTTTTTTAAGGACTTAAAAATATAAAGTCCATCCTTGCTTCCTAAGAGTTTTTCCACATACCTTTCAGGATGGGGCATCATACCAAGCACATTTCCTTCTCTATTTAAAACTCCAGCAATGGAATAGAGGGAGCCATTTGGATTAAATTTGGAATTTTCTTTTATCTCCCCATCAGGGCTTGAATATCTGAAAGCAATTTGCCCCTTTTCAATTAAATCCTTTAAGGTCTCCTCATCACAAAAATAGTTTCCATCCATATGGGCAATTGGAAGCTTTATTACATCCCCTTCCTTTAAATATTTCATAAAAATGGGATTTTTATTTTCCACCCTCAAATAGACATCCTGACATAGAAACTTTAAGTTTTTATTTCTCAAAAGTGCCCCAGGCAAAATCCCTGCCTCTGTGAGAATTTGAAAACCATTACAGATCCCCAAAACTGGCTTTCCTTCCAAGGCAAATTTTTTCACTTCTTCCATAACAGGGGAAAACTTGGCAATTGCCCCTGCCCTTAAATAATCTCCATAAGAAAAGCCACCAGGGAGCACCGCTCCATTGAAACCTTTTAATGACTTTTCCTTATGCCAGACCAGTTCTGCGGGAATCCCTGAAACTTCCTTTAAGGCATAATAGACATCAAAATCACAATTGGAACCAGGGAATACAATTACAGCAACTTTCATAGAATTATCTTATAGGACTCAATGATTTTATTGCAGAGGAGTTTTTCTGCTGCCTCTTCCAAGATTTCCTTTGCCTTTTCTCTGTCTTCCAGATCCAGTTCCACATAAAAAATCTTTCCCACCCTTAAATCCACTATCTTGTCAAAACCCAATTTTTCCAGAGCCTCCTTAATTGCTTTGCCCTGAGGGTCCAGCACCGTTTCCTTTAAAAATACTTCCAGCTTTGCCTTCATTTAAACCTCCAGAAAGGGTATTGTTTCTCTTTGTCTGGCTACCACACAGCTTATGTTTAAATAAAAGTTAATCTTTAGAATTTCTTCCATATAATATTTTACCAGATCCGGGCTATTATTTACCTCTGAAAGGTGTATGGGAAGAATATATCTTAAATTTTTTGAAATAAGTTCTTTAACTGCCTCCACTGCATCCCTGTTGGATAAGTGTCCAAAGGCACTCTTTATCCTTAATTTTAAATCCAGAGGATAGGGACCGTTTTTTAAAAGTTCCTCATCATGGTTTGTCTCCAGGGCAAGGAGATTTGCATTCTTTAATTTTTCCAGAACCAGAAAGGTAACCTTTCCTAAATCAGAGGCAAAACCAATTTTTTTCCTGCCATTGAAAAAAGTAAAACCCATTGGCTCTGAAGCATCGTGGGGAACTGAAAAAGGAGAGATGGCAATTTCTCCAATTTGAAATTCCTTCCCTCCCTCAATTATATTTATTTCAGTATTCAAAGGAAAATTTATGGAATTTAAAGTTCCCCTGCTCAAATAGACAGGTACGGGAAATTGTTTGATA
>JBBFMJ010000028.1:0-11568 GCA_037478515.1 Thermoanaerobaculia bacterium | reverse complement strand
ATATACCCATTCAAAATACAGTTTTTTTTCTCCAGGATTTTGAATATGGATCAGAAGAATCTTACTTATATGAAATAAATAAATTAGGAAAGAAAATATTTTCCAAAAAGGTTGAAATTCAGGCAGAAAAAAACAGATGGATAAAGCAGGATATAAATTTAGAAATCCCTGAAAACCTCCCAGAAATTGGTATATTTTTCATCACCTTCTATTTCAGCAGGGAAGATACTCTCTGGGAATGTGAAGGGAAGGATAGCTATGACTACTATGAAAATTATTATACAAATCCCTGCAGTTATGGATATTATTCCAGAAATGGGAGAAAATCTCTTCTGGCAGTTATCTCAGATATAGGACTTCTGGCATTAAAGGAAAAGGATGGATGGAACCTCTGGGCATATAATGTGATAACTGGTGAGCCAGAAGCGGGAGTTGAAATTGAAGCTATGGAATACCAGAACTTGCTCCTGGAAAAGGCAAGTACAAACAGGCAGGGCTATGCAAGATTTTCCAAGGAAAATATATCCTTTTTCCTTGCAAAAAAGGGAAAAAATTTTAGCTTCATAAAAGTTTCTTCTTCTTCCCCTCCTCTGGAACCTTATGATTTATCTGGTTTTTATCCTTCCTCCATAAAGAATTTTAATGTTTTCACCTACACTGACAGGGGTGTTTATAGGCCTTCCGATGATATTCATCTGGTTGCCATTTTAAGAGATGAAGCTCAGAAACCTTTGGAACTCCCATTAAAATGCATATTTAAAAATCCCTTAAATCAGAAAATTCTGGAAGAGATAAATTCCAATTCCATAAATGGAGTTTATTATTTTAAATTAAGGACTGACTATGATGCACCCACGGGCTTGTGGTATGCTAACCTTTATATTGGTGAGGAACTTATAAAATCCCATCCTTTAAGGGTTGAAATGATAGTTCCTCCAAAGATAAAACCAGAAATAAAGATAGAAAAGGATAAAATTTATCCTGAAGATTTCCCCCTTCCTATAAATATTTCTTCCACTTATCTTTTTGGAGCCCCTTCTTCCTTACTCCCTTACAATTTAAAACTAAAACTAAGCAGTGCAGAGTATTCCTTTCCAAAATATAAAGATTTTTTCTTCCATTCCATAAGGGAAGGATTTTCAAGGGAAGAAAGAATTTCTGAAGGCAAATTAAATGAAGAAGGAAAAGCTCAAGTTCAGTGGCAATTTAAAAAAGAGGAAGGGCTTCCAAGCTTTATAAATGCAGATTTTATTTTAGAGGTTACAGAAAAAGGTGGAAGGCCTGCTTATGACAAAAAATCCCTTCTCCTTTTCCCCTACAATTATTATGTTGGAGTAAAATTTGATACTAAGAGAATTTATAGATCTGGAGAAAATATAAAAATAGATTATCTGGTACTGGATAAAAATGGAAATCCAGCCCCAGGAAGGGAACTGGAAGTAAAGGTATATTTTAATTACAATTACTGGTGGTGGGAAGTAAGGGATATAAGGGAACTGATCACTTCCTATAATACAGAACTTAAAAATTCCTTTAATATAAAAAGCAAAGACAGACCCTCTTCCTTTGACCTCACCCTTTCAGAGGAATGGGGTTCCTATATTCTGGAAATCAAAGATATAAATGAAAAGGAAAGCATATTTTTAAATATACCTTTAAGCTATTGGGGAGAAGGGAAAAGGCAGGCAGGAGGTTCATTCCTCAAATTTGAAGGGGTAAAAGAAAATTACAATATAGGTGAAAAATTAAGCTTAAAAATAAAAACTCCCTCTGAAGGCACTCTTTTTTATGCCATTGCAAAGGGAAATAAAATTTTAAAATGGGAACAAGAAAATTTAAAAAGCACAGACACTTTTTTAAACATAAACATAAAAGAAGAAATGGTTCCTTCCTGCTATCTTTTTATATCTGCAATTCAAAAAATTGACCAAAAAAATGACCTTCCTTTGAGGTCCTATGCCATAATTCCCTTGAATGTAAAACCAGAAAAGGGCAAACTGGAACTGGAGGTCCTCTGTCCAGAAAAGGTTAAACCAGAGCAAAAATTTTCTGTAAAAATAAAAATTCTAAACAATCCCCAAGCAGTGGTGACCCTTGCACTGGTGGATTCTGGGCTTATAAACCTTACAAAGGAAAAAACCCCTGACCCTTACAATCATTTTTATCAAAAAATTGCCTGGGACCTTCAATACAGGGATTCCTTTGATTTCTTCTACCCCCTTCCAGACCTTCCAGCTGAATACACTTACAGGATTGGAGGCGAAGGAGCAGGTCAAAAACTTTTGATATCTCCTGTAAAATCCAATCCCTTCCCTCCAGTGGTATTTTTTAAAGGACCTTTTCTTGTGAAGGGAGAAGAAAATGTAGAAGTGGAGCTTCCAAACTATCTTGGAGAAGTCAAGGTTATTGCAGTGGCAGCCTGGAACAATAGTTATGGAAACCATTCAAAGTTTGTAAAAGTTATAGATGAAATTATTCCCTTTGCCACTTTCCCAAGGGCAGTGGCACCCCTTGATGAATTTGAAATCCCCCTCCAGCTTTTTATTTCTGAAAACAGAAAGGAAAAAATAAAAATACAGATTTCTTCCTCGGAGCATTTTGAAATAACTGGAGAAAATAAATTGGAGGTGCCCTATGAAAAAGGTGAGAAGATGGTTTATTTCTATGCAAAGGCAAAAAATATTATAGGAGAAGGGGAGATAAGTATAGATTTTAAAGGCACAAAAAAAGGGAAAATATCAGGGAAAATTCCTGTCCATCCTGTAAATACATATATTTCCAAGGATGAATTTTTCATACTCCAGCAAAATGAAGAAAGAGAATTAAAAATACCTCCCTTTGGTTTGCCTGGAACAAATAAAGCATCTCTTACCCTTTCAACTTTTGAAAACATCCCCTTAAAATCTATTTATGAAAATATTTCCAGTTATCCCTTTGGATGTATAGAACAGACCTCTTCAAAACTCTTTGCTACACTATTTTTAAGAGACCTGGTAATTTTATATGGCGAAATTTTTCCAGAGCTTTCAAAAAGCCGCCTGGATTCAATCCTTGAAGAAGGTTTCAGAAAACTTCAGGGTTTTGTGCTTCCTGAAGGAAATTTTTCCTTCTGGCCCTCCTCTCAAAATATTGCTACCCCCTGGACAAACATTTATGTAACTCATATATTAGTTGAAGCAGAAAAGAGGGGTTTTGCTTTAAAGAATTTTGTGGAAAAGGCATTAAACCACCAGAAAATTTTAGCAAGGAAAAAAATCGAAGATCCAAAGACACAAGCATATCGCCTTTATGTCCTTTCCCTCAGTGGAAATCCTGATTTCCCATCAATGAACCTCCTTAAAGAAAATTATTTAAAAGTTATGGACAGCCAAGGAAAATTGATCCTGGCAGCTTCCTATGCCAGAGCCGGGGACTTTCAAACAGCAGGAGAAATCCTTAAAAGTATCCAAGACCTTCAAAAAATTTCTGAAAGATGTGAATACTTTTATGCAAATCTTGGGAAATATGGAAATTCCCTCTTTTTCCTTTCTCAGATTGACAGAGAATATGCTGAAAAATTTTTCCAAAAGGTTTCAGGTGCTTTGAAAGAAAAAGGGTGGTGGTCAACCCATGATATTGGATGGTTCTGTGCTGGCTTTTCCAGTTTTCTTGAAAAGTCAAAGGTGATTTCCAAAAATATTAATGTCACCATAAAGTATCCCGATGGGAAGGAAGAAACGATAGAAAAAGAGACAAAAATTATTTCCATAAATTTAAATAATTACCTTTCCAAAAACATAAAAATTAAAAACAATCAAAATTCCCCCCTCTTTTTAAATTTAACCCTATCTGGAATTCCTCAGGAAGTTCCTGAAAAAGAAGAGTACAGAAATCTTAGAATCCAGACAAAATTTTTTGATGAAAATGGAAGGGAAATAGATGTCAAAAAATTAAAAAGCGGAGATGTGATATATGAAAAAATAGAACTACAGCTTTTTGGAAGTGAAAATTATATTGCCCTCTCCCAGATCCTGCCAGGAGGATGGGAACCCATAAACCTCAGGCTTTTGAACTTATCCCTTCCCCCCTGGATTTCAGACCCCTCAATACCTTCCTATACAGATATAAGAGATGACAGGGTAAATATGTTTTTGGATAGCCCTGGATATCAGGGAAACTTTTTCTTTTATATTCCCATAAAAGTGGTTACCCGTGGAAAATTTACCTTTCCTCCTACCACAGCACAGGCAATGTATAATCCAGAATTTTACTCCATACTGCCCCAGGGTTATGTAAGTATTGAATGAAAAAACTGATAATTTTTTTAGTTTTTTCTTTAATTTTCTTCCTGCTCATCCCTCTGCCAGAAATCCATCCCCCTTACAGCACAATTTTAAAGGACAGGGAAGGCAGGACACTACACACCTTCCTTTCTGAAAACCAGCAATGGAGGTTTCAGATGGAAGATGATGTAAAAATACCTGAAAAATTAAAAATTACCATAATTCTGGCAGAGGACAAAAGGTTTTACCTTCACCCCGGTTTTGACCCTTTAAGTTTAACAAGAGCCCTCTTTATAAATATTAAAGGGAAAAAAATCCTTCAAGGTGGGAGCACCATAACAATGCAAACAGTTAGAATTCTGGACCCCAAAGAAAGAACCATTCCTGTAAAAATAAAAGAAATTATCCAGGCAATAAAATTAGAAATGCTTTATTCAAAAGAAGAAATCCTTAGGATATACCTCTCCAATGTCCCGATGGGAGGAAATCTTTCAGGGATAAGGGCAGGGAGTTTTAGATATTTTGGAAAGGACATAGAAGAACTAACCTGGGCAGAATGTGCCACCCTTGCTGCTATTTTAAAGTCCCCAAAAAAAGCCCCTTTAAAAAATAATGAAGATTTTTTGAAAGAAAAGAGGGACAGGATCCTGAAAATTTTAAAAAAACACAAAGTGATTGACGATTTCACCTTTTCCACTTCCATAAGAGAACCCCTGCCATCCAAAATTTTCCCCTTTCCTAAGTATGCTCCCCATTTTTCCTGGTATCTTTATAAAGAAAAAATGAGAGGAAATCTCACCACTTCCCTCAATTTAAACCTTCAAAACCTTGTGGAAGCTATTGGAATTAACAATTATTCCAGATTAAAAGGACTTGGGATAAATTCTTATTCCATAGTGGTTCTGGATACTAAAAGCGGGGAGATTCTGGCTTATGTAGGTTCTCCTTCCTTTTATGATAAAAGGGATGGGCAGGTGGATGGAGTGCAAGCACCCAGATCCACGGGAAGCATCCTGAAACCCTTCCTCTATGCTCTATATTTAGACAAAGGGCTTGGCACAGAAAAAACCCTTCTCCCTGATTTTCCCATGCATTTTGGAAACTTCTCTCCTGAAAATTCTGATAGAGAATACAGGGGGGCAGTAAGTTTTAAAGAAGCTTTGACCTCTTCCCTCAATATACCTGCTGTCTTCCTCCTGCATAGATACGGCGCAGAAAACTTTTATAATTTTCTAAAAAAAGCAGAGGTTTCCACCCTTTCTTATGAACCTTCCAGGTATGGACTTTCACTTATAATAGGAGGTGCAGAAGGAAAACTCATAGAAATTACAAACCTTTACAGGATCCTTTCAAATGGCGGGAACTGGTCACCCTTCACATACCATTTAGAGGAAGAAATAAAAACAAAAAAAAGGTTAATTTCAGAGGGTTCTGCATACATTATTTATAATATCCTTCAGGATTTGAAAAGGCCTGAAGCCATTTACTATTCCATTTACCCTGAAAAAAATAAATTTGCATGGAAGACGGGGACTTCTTTCAAGCAGAGAGATGCCTGGGCTATTGGTACCAATGAAAACTATACCATAGGGGTATGGGCAGGAAACTTTTCTGGGGAAGGAAATCAAAATATTATGGGGGCTTCCATTTCTGGACCTTTGCTTTTCCAAATATTTTCAATGCTCCCTGAAGAAAAAAAGGAAAAAATAAAAAAATCTTCTGTAAAAGAATACCTGGTTTGTGAAAAAAGCGGGCTTGCTCCCACAGAGGAATGCGAAAAGACAACCCTTGTTTTAGTCCCTGAAAATGTAAGAAACCTTCCCCTCTGCCCTTACCATAAAAGCTTTTTTTTGGACGAAAGTAAAAATAGAATTGTCTGTTCTGCCTGCTGGGGAGAAGGGGTTCCAGTTAAGAAATCTTTCTTTATCCTAACTCCAAAAATGAGATATTATAGTCAGCTGGCAGGGATACCTGTTGATGAAATTCCACCCCACAACCCATTTTGTAAAATCCAGCAGACAGGAAACATTAAAATAATATATCCAGAAGAAGGAACAATAATTAAAATCCCAAGAGAGTTTGATGGTAGCTTTCAAAAGATAGTCCTCAAAGTTGGCTCTTTGTCCAGAGAAAAAGAATTGCAGTGGCTTCTGGATAACAACCCCATAGCAAAGACAAGGGGTTCAGCAGAACTAAGTATTGAAATTGAAGAAGGCAATCATTTTTTTCAAGTTTTGGATGAGGAAGGAAACTCTGCTTCTGTAAAGTTTAAAGTTATAAAGAGTTTTGGGTAATTAAAAACATATATTTTTCTGGTATAATAAATAAATGCTCTCTTTAAAAAAAATATTTCTTCTCCTTTTTCTTCTTCTATCCTGCAGGGATAAAATTTATGAAAAAGGAAACATTTTACTCATTTCCCTGGATGATTTGAGGGCAGATTCCCTTGGATGTTATGGCTATAAAAGAAATACTTCCCCTTTTATGGACTATATTTCGACCCAGGGGATTCTTTATGAAAATGCCTATGTGGTAACCCACGGGACCTTTTCTTCCCATTCTTCCATACTGACTGGACTTTATCAGGAATCCCTTTATTGCCAAAGCACTGGAATTGAATATAAGGTAAATGAAAGGGTTCCAATGGTTCAGGAATATCTCAAAAGGGCTGGTTATTTTACAATCGGGGTAACTGATGGGGGACTTTTATCCAAGGCATATGGTTTCCAGAAGGGTTTTGATATCTATGATGATCAGGGAAATGGAATTGAAAAAGGCACAGAAAAAATCATAAATTATTTGAAGCAAAATGAAAATAAAGGACCTTTCTTTGTCTTTTATCACACCTATGATATCCATTCTCCTTACAGTCCACCACCTCTATACGATAAAATCTTTGGAGATTTTAAAAGTAATATAAACCCTACAAATGAAGAACTTTTAAAGTATGCCCATACTGCCTGGAAGGACCTTTCAGAGGAAGACCTGAAATTTTTAAAAGCAAGGTATGATGGCTCCATAAGATACGTGGATGACCATTTATTAAAATTTTTTCAAAAACTTGAGGAATTTGGATTCTTTAAAAAATATATTCTTATCCTTACCTCAGACCATGGGGAAGAGTTTGGAGAACATGGAGGGCTTCTGCACAGAGACCTTTTATATGAAGAAATAATCCACATTCCCCTTATCATCACGGGCACTGGAATTTCAAAAGGAAAGAGAATAAGCCATCTGGCAAGCCATATAGACATCCTTCCAACTCTTTTAAAAGTAGCTGGTATAAAAAAAATGGATTTTCACCCTGGAATGGATCTTTTCAATATAAAAATGAGAAAATTTATCTTCTGCCAGTATGAAAAAAGGAGATATGCTATAAGAACAGAAAAATTTAAATTTATATTAAATGGAAATGGTAAAATGGAACTTTACAATCTCCTAAAAGACCCTCAGGAAAAGGAAAACCTTTCAGAAAAAAATTCAAAATTTTGCAAAAAACTAAAAAAGGAACTACAAACATTCAAAAAAGGACTCCCTGATCTTTGCTCCAAAGATATAGAAAGGGCAAATTTAAGCAAAGAGGATATAGAAAAACTTAAAAGTTTGGGTTATATAAAGTAGTATGCTGGAAAATTTACTGGAAAAACTTTTAAAGATAGAAGAAATTAGAAAGGGAAACAATTTCTCCTCCATTCTTCCCTCCCTCTCTGGAATTATTATATATTTAAAGCATAAAATTTTAAAGGAAAACTTTTTAATTCTGGTTTCCTCAGAGGAAGAAGCAGAAAAAATAAAGAGTGGAATAGAAATTTTTTCAGAAAAGGAAAAGGTCTTATACATCCCTTCCCTTCCCTTAAACCCTTATGAGTTTCTACCCCAGCCCTTAAATACCAGAATAAACATTATGAAGAGTTTTTTTCTTTTTCAAAGCGCAAAAACTCCTTTCTTAATTTTAAGAGCATCTTTTTTGCCCTTTCCTTTTCCAAAAGTAAAAAGTTTAAAACTAAAAGTGGGGGAAGGTTTAAGCTGGGAAAATATTCTGAAAACCCTGGAGGATATGGCTTATACCAGGGTTCCACAGGTCCAAGAGATAGGAGAGTATGCAGTAAGGGGAAATTTAATTGATTTTTTTTCTCCCCTCTATGAAAAACCCATAAGGATGGAAATAGAATTAGAGAGGATAAACTCTTTGAGGTATTTTGATGAGCAAAGCCAAAAATCCATAGAAAAAACAATGGAAGCAGAGATAATACCATTAAATTTTAACTCAAAGGAATTAATAATTGAAAGAAAGAAATTTTTTGAAGAGAAAGTAACTGGGCTTGGGGGAAGACGCCTTCTGGAAAACCCGAATTTTCCAATTATTTTTTCTATTTTTACCTTAAATAAGGAAAAAAGAAAAGGAAATTTTCATATATCCACCTACGGACTGAAATACATTTTAAAGGAGTGGGAAGATACCTTTCAGGATTTAATAGAAGCAGCTCAGGAATCCAAAAAAACTGGCTTTTTTGACCTTCCTCCTGAAGAATATTTTTTCCAAAAAGATGAAAAGGAATTTCTTCCCGATTTTAAATTTGAACCCCTCTCCTTTTCAGAGAATAGTAGTTTGCCTTTAAAAACCAGAGGGCTTGGAATTATCCCTCAGGACCTGAAAACCTTCAGCTTTGAGTATCTTCAACTTATAAAAGAAAAATTTGAAGTTTATCTTTTCCTCTCTCACCCTTCTCATGAAAGGATACTAAAAAGGTATCTGGAAGAGCAGCGGCTTTCCTTCCCCTATTTTTACCAGGGAAATTTAAAAGAAAACATTGTCCTGGAAGAATTGAAAATTGCCCTGCTTTCCTCTTCCAGGATACTGGGTGAACCTCCTGCAAAATACAAAATTCAAATACCCAAGGACTTCTCTTACATTGATGAGGCATACAAAAAGGGAGAAAGGGTAGTGCATATGGATTATGGAATTGGAATATATGAAGGTCTCCATTCCATTGAAGGAGGAGAATTTATAAAAATAAAATATTCCGATGGGGATCTCTATCTTCCTGTGGAAAAGCTTTACCTTTTAAGCCCTTATCCAAAACTTGATAATCCCCCCCCTCTGGATTTTCTTGGAAATAAAAATTTCTTGAGAAAAAAAAGAAAAATTCAGAAAACCTTAAAGAGTATGGTTTTAGAACTTCTAAACCTATATGCTTCAAGGAAGGTTTCAAAGGGCATAAGCCATCAGGTGGATGGGCTCCTTCTTAAAAAAATTGAAGATACCTTCCCCTATGAAGAAACAGAAGATCAGCTCAAAGTTTGGGAAGAAGTGAAAATGGATATGGAAGATTCATCTCCCATGGACCGCCTGGTTTCAGGGGATGTGGGTTTTGGAAAGACAGAAATTGCTATAAGAGCTTCTGTCAAGGCAGTGGAAAGTGGTTTTCAGGTGGCAATCCTTTGTCCCACCACCCTTCTGGCATTCCAGCACTATAGAACTTTCAAAGAAAGATTGGCTGATACACCCATAAACCTTGCCTGGATTTCCAGATTTATAAATAGAAAAGAACAAAAGGAAATTTTAGAGAGGACAAAGACAGGGGAAATTGATATTTTAATTGGAACCCATCGCCTCCTTTCCAGAGATGTGGAGTTCAAAAAACTGGGACTTTTAATAATAGATGAAGAGCAAAGGTTTGGGGTTGCCCATAAAGAAAGGTTGAGGGTTATAAAAAAAAATGTAGACACTTTGACCCTTACAGCCACCCCCATCCCCAGAACCTTTAATTTGGCAATGCTGGGACTTAAAAGCATAAGCCTCATTGGAACCCCTCCTCCTGGAAGATATCCCGTGGATACATCCATTATTCCCTTTAATTTAAGATTTATAAAGGATGCCATAAACTATGAAATAAACAGAGGCGGCCAGGTATTCTTTGTACATAACAGAGTGGAATCCCTCCCTCAGATTTCTGAACTCCTTCAAAATCTGGTGCCAAATTTTCGATTTGTGATAACCCACGGGCAGATGAATGAGAAGGAACTGGAAAAAAATATGTTGAAATTTGTAAGGGGTGAGGTGGAAGGGCTACTTACCACTACCATAATTGAAAATGGAATAGATATCCCCAGAGCCAATACCCTTATAATAAACAATGCACAAAATTTTGGGCTTGCACAACTCTATCAATTGAGGGGAAGGGTTGGAAGGTCTGACAGGCAGGCTTTTTGCTATCTGCTGATACCCCAGGAAGAAAAACTTTCCCCTTCTGCTTTGAACCGGCTCAAGGTTCTGGAAGAATTTACTGCTTTGGGTTCTGGGTTTAAGGTGGCAGCCAGGGATTTTGAAATGAGAGGGGCAGGGGAAATTTTAGGAAAGGCACAATCAGGACACCTGGAAACCTTAGGGTATGACCTTTATATGCGCCTTCTTGATAAAACCATAAAGGAACTTAAAGGAATAGAAGAGGAGGAAATAGAAGAGATCTCTTTAAAAGTAAGGTATGAAATTCCTAAGAGCTACATTGAAGAAGAAACCTTAAGGCTTAAAGCTTATAGAATGCTTCTGGAAAAGGATCCAGAAGAACTTTATGGGACTTTTAAGGACCTCTTTGGTCCTCCTCCAGAAGAAGTAAAACTTTTGATAGAAATAGCAAGAATAAGGCAGAGGATGAAAAAATTGAGGATACAAAAAATTGAAAAACAAAAAGATAAAATAATCTTTAAGTTTTCAAAGAATACCCCTGTACCTTTTGATAAAATCTTGAAATTTGTAAATGAGCAGGGAGGGAGGTTTACACCAGAAGGGCTTGTGATAATTCCCTCTTTAAAAGAGGGAAAAAATCTGATATTATTTTTAAGAGAAATTTTAGAAAGCTTAAAATGAAGAAATTATCTTTTTTAATTATTTTTCTGGTTGCCTGTACAAAAAATGCCAATGAGCAACCTATAAAAGTGGCTTCTCTGGGAAAAGAGGTAATTACCAGAGAGGAATTTGAAAACTATTTAAAAATAAACCTCGGAGAAGATCCTTACAGGCATACCCCAGAGGTTTTATCAGAACTTCTGGATAATCTAATAAAAGAAAAACTCATTTACAACGAAGCTTTGAAAGAGGGTATTAAAGGAAGTACCCAGGAAGAGATTATTAATAATTTCATACAAAAAATTTGCTCTTCTCTGGAAAAACCATCCGAGGAATTTATAAAGAAATGGTATGATGCCCATCAGGAGGAATTTAAAACCCCCCAGGAATACTATTTCTGGCAGATATTTATCTCCAAAAGAGAAGAAGCAGAAAAAGTTTATAATCTTGCCAGGGAAG
>JBBFMJ010000027.1:0-11940 GCA_037478515.1 Thermoanaerobaculia bacterium | reverse complement strand
GCTCAAGATAGGTAAAACCCAGAATATTTCTGTCCCAGAAAAATGAAAGGGATTCGTAAAAATATTTGATAAAATCTTGAATATTTCCTTCAAAAATCCGGGGCCTGAAAGAGGGTGGAGTGGGATCTACAAGAACCCATTTTCCCTCAACCCATGCTTCCACCCAGGCATGGGAATTGGAACTTCTTACAATCAAATAATTCTGCCAGGGATGTTTTTCTCCACCAAGCCAGCCAGTCACAATCCTGGAAGGAATCCCACCTTCCCTTAAAAGCAAAACACAAGCAGTGGCAAAAAGCTCACAATGTCCCCTCTTTTTTTCAAAAAGAAAAGTTTCCAGGTCTATATTTTCAACTCCATAATCATAATTCTTATAAAAATACTTCTTTATTTTTTCTATTTTTTCAAAATTATTTTCTTCTCCTCCAAAAATTTCCTTGGCAAGGTCCTTTATTCTTTCAGAATCAATTTTTTTTATTTCTTCTTTTATGGGTTCAGAAGGTTTAAAGAGGAAAACTTCTTCATTTAAATTTACACTAAATTTTAGTTTTCTCCTCTGCCAACCTGAAGGAAGCAAAAAGGTGCCATCCCTGGAAAGATTTACAAATTCCAGAGGGATTTCAATGGAAACAACACCATAGGGAAGGGGCAAATTTTGCATTAAAACCCTTGAAAATATCTCTGCCCGGTTAATGGCTGGCTTCTCTGAAAATTCAAAGTATCCAAAATTATCTGCTCTTATAAATTTATATTCCTGTTTTGGCTGGGACCAAACCCCCTTTGAATATTGGCAAAAGGTCTTATACCTTATGTAGATATCCCCTTCTCTTTCAATTTTCCTGTCCAGTTTAACTCTCATTATAATTTCATTTCCCCTCTTTAAATTTTCAATATCATTTAAGGAAAGCTCATTTTCACCCATAACCTGTTCGCCACCAAAACCAAGCCCAGGCATATAGGGGGCTTTAACCCTTGGGAAAAAAATAAAAAGGGGAATAGAAAAAAGCAGGGCTCCAAAAATAGTTGCTGTGGAAAAGAGATTTACCTTCCCTTTTTCAATTTCATTTTCTTCCAGAAGATATCTTAAAAAGAAAAAGAGGCATAGTAAAAGATATAAAAATAATGTTATATGAAAGGAATTGGCAATTCCAGCAGAAATTAAAAAGAAAATTAAAATAGCATAAAGGTTTTTGTCCTTTTCTGTCTTTAAATTAAAAGATTTTATTAAAATCAAGCCCATAGTAAGGTGTATTGCCACAATTATAAGCCGCCTGGATATAAAAATTGAATCTATAATAAAAAAGAAAAGGCAGAAAAAGGATAAAATTTCAATGGTCTTCTCTTTCAGAAAAACCGGTTTTCCCCTTTTTAATCTATAAATTTGATAAAGTAAAGGTAAAATATAAGCCAGTGCCAGAGGATAGGGAATAAGGTAGGTTAAAGGAAAGGGAATTATTGCCAGGATTGAAAGTATTAAAAGATTAAGCATTTCTTTTAACCAATCCCAAAAAGGAGAGTATTTTTTTTCTCTGTCCTTCCCCTGAACCTTCAGGAAGAAAGTTTTCCGGCGTAAGGAGAGAGACACTTTTGCCTTCAAAGAGAAGCCGACAGCACCAGCCAGCAACTCTTTCCACTTCTTCTTCAAATAAATCCTCATCCTTTATGTGGGTATCTAAAAACAATTGCATATTTCCCCTGGAGCTAGTTTCAAATTCCTTTACAACAATTTCACCTTTCTGAGCTGTCTTTTTCCAGTGAATATATCTGGGGTCATCTCCCTCCTGATAGGGCTTTATACCATAATATTCCAGTATCTCCCCCCAGTGCTTTTTTTCCTGCTCCTTACCATCGGTTCTTTTTAATTTAAAAGTGGGAAGCTCTAAATTTTTGCAGGAAGGGAAAACCAAAATTTTTTCATCAATTTTAAAAATTTTTACCCTTTTTATAAACCCAAAAGGAAAATTGCTTTCAATTCTTATGCGGGGAAGTTTATAAAGCCCCCTTTTTGGAAAGTATAGAGGATAGAGAATTTCTCTATTTAAAATTTTTAATCTATGGCCATCTACTGAAAGAGAGAGAGGTAAATATTTTTGTGGTTTTAATTTTAACTTAATATAACTTATTCTCTTTGCATAAACTTCATCTATTTGAACTCCTTCTATCCTTAAAAACATCAAGTTCAAGGTGGAGAGGACCCCTGATATAAGAAGAATGCTCAGCATAAAGGCAGAAAGCATAAAAAGGGAATTATTTGAGGTATTTGTAGCAGAAGAAGTTATTATAAAACAAAGGATTATATAAACCCATCCCTTTTTTTCAATTTGTATCTTCATTTTTATTAAACAGGAGTTGGTGTATTTTCCAGAACTTCTTTCAATACTTCCTTTGTAAAAACTGTGGGGTCTTTCAGAATTACCCTGTGCTCCATTACAGGTATAAAAAGCTCCCAGACATCATCAGGGGTTACAAAATCCCTCTCTTCCAGGTAACTTTTTGCCTTGCAGCACAGAACCAGTTGAATCAGTGCCCTGGGACTGGGGCCAATAAAAACCCTTTTATCCTGCCTTAATTTTTCTGCCAGCTGGCTAATAAAACCAAAAATTTTTTTAGAAACATATATTTTTTCCACTGCTTCTTGCATTTTTAAAATTTCATCCCTTTTGATTACAGGTTTTATATTTTCCAACTCTTTTTCCCTGCCCCCTCCTTGCATTAAATCCTCTTCAATTTCTCTTGAGGGATATCCCATAGAAATACAAAGGGTAAATCTATCCAGCTGGGATTCTGGAAGGGGGTAGGTTCCAGAAAACTCCAGTGGATTCTGGGTGGCAAAGACAAAAAAGGGTTTTGGAAGGGGAAGGGGTCTTCTGTCCACAGTTACCTGCCCTTCCTGCATTGCTTCCAGAAGGGCTGACTGGGTCTTGGGAGTTGCCCTGTTTATTTCATCAGCCAGAAGAAGATTGGCAAAGATGGGCCCTGGATGGAATTCAAATTCCTGGGTTTTTTGATTAAAAAGATTTACTCCAATTATATCAGCAGGCATCATATCTGATGTGAACTGAATCCTCTGGAAGGAAAGATCCATAACCCTTGCAAGGGCTTTGGAAAGAAGGGTTTTCCCTACTCCAGGAACATCCTGAAAAAGAATATGTCCCTTTGCCAGAATTGAAACTGTTGCCAGCTTTATTACCTCTGGCTTTCCAAGTAAAATTTTATTTAATACTTCAAAATATTCTTTTTTCAGTTTACTTTGTCTCCTGAAACTCTTTAAATCTTCTCTTTTGCTCTGGAGATGGATTTGGGATTTCCATAAGGGCAAGCCCTTCCTCTTCTTCCAACTGCAGCCCTTCCAGTATTACTGTTACCTGTTCTTCGTAAAAGGGCCTTAGGGTTTCTGTAGGGATGAAAACTTCTCTCTTTTCCTTTACTTTATCTTCTTTCATAACCCATATTTCAACAGTTATACCTTTAAAATAATTCCCCCAGCCATTATAAACCAAAAAATCCAGTGCAGTCCCTTTTTCCACTCTTTGAAAACTCAAAAGTTTGATTTTAAAACTTGCCCTTGCTTTTAAAATTTTTTCTTCCTTTGAAGAGCAACCTAAATAAAAAAGGAGAGCCAGAAGAGCCAATAGCCCTCCTGCTCTCCCTTTTATAATCCTAAGCATTTATTTTTCTATGGTGGGAGAAGCAGCTACTCCTTTCAGTGCTCCTTCATCAACTATTTCTGATTCTGTTTTATTGTCAGCAGCCATTTTTGTAAGATAAAATTTCCTGAAAACATTTCCATGCTGCTGAAGGATTTGGTCTGCCTTTAAATTTGTAACCAGAGCATTGGGTTGAATTGGGGAAAGGTTTCCACCTGCAATCACCAGGATCTCTGACATTGTCTTTTCGGTAAGGGATTTGGAGATATTCCACCCTTCGGAGGGAGTAAGCCCTAAAGTTTCAAGAAAGGAGACAGCATCCTGTTCTGTGGCTTCCAGGGGGAGTTTTGCCTTCATAACCTTTACCACCTTTAGTGCAAAGGCACCCTGAGTGATCACATCAGAAGGATTCCCTTGGGCAAAAAGTCCCAGCGTAAAAACAAAAGAAATTAAAGTAATAAAAAACTTCTTCATATTTCCTCCTTATCTTAAAAATTATATCAAAAAAAATCTTTATGTCAAGTTCAACCTATAATTTTTTTCTTTTTCTTAATCTCTTTTGAAAATCCCCTTTCTTTTAAAACTTCATCATCATAACCCTTATAATAATAATAATAATGATAATAACTGTAGGTGGTATCCCTTTCAAAATCCACATCATTTATAACAGTTCCTATTACTTTTGCGCCGCTCCTCTGCAGGCTCACCAGGCACTGTTTTATCAGTTTCCTATCTATCTCATTGTATCTTATGACCAGAATGGTCATATCCGCAAGGACTGAAAGGAGAATGGGGTCGGTAACAGAAAGTACAGGTGGTGAATCAATTATTATCCAGTTATATTTTTGTTTTAAATGCTTTAATAGTTCCCCAAAACTTTTTCTTGTAATAAACTCCGGTGGATTTGGAGGAAGGGGACCTGTGGTCATTACACTTAAATTTGGAATGCTGGAGGCCTGAATAATTTCTTCCTCTTTTTTTCCAAGGAAAAAGGAAGTTATGCCTACATTATTTTGAAGATTAAAGGTCTTGTGGATGGCTGGCCTTCTAAAATCACAATCTATCATAAGTACACTGTCTCCTGCAGATGCCAGTACCTTGGCAAGATTATAACAAGTGGTGGTTTTACCTTCTGAAGGTCCAGTGGAAGTTATGAGAACTATCTGGTTTTCTTCCGACTGCCTTGCAAACATAACAGCAGTTCTCAAGGATTGGTAAAATTCTTTTAAGACCTTTATTTTATCAGGAGAATATCTTGGCACAACGGTTAGAACTGACTGCCCTAAATATTTTTCCACATCAGAGGGAAGCTTTATGGAAGAATCCAGGTAATCTAAAAAGAAAACAAAACCCACTCCTAAAAAGATGCCCAGAAGGATTCCCACCAGGGTATTTTGTCTTGTCTTTGGAGAAATGGGACTTTGAGGTTTTATGGCAGGGTCGATGGGCCTTATTCTATTTATACTTACCGATGAAGAAAGTTCCATTTCCTTGCTTCTCCGGAGGAGATCTTCATAAAACATTTTGTTCTGCTGATAGTTTTCTTTTATTTTTTCCAGTTCCAGAGTTGCTTTGGAACCCTTTAAAGCTTCGTCCTTTAAAAGCTGGATGTTTCTGTAAAGCTCATCTTCCCTGGATTTTTTTATTTTATATTCTGTTTCCAGGGAGGAAATCAGGGTTGAGATTTCTTTTTTCAAACTCATTTTTAAATCATCCAGCTGCTGGTTTATGGCTTTAACCTTTGGATGTTCTGCTTTGTATTGTTTTTTCAGTTCTTGAAGCTGGAGTTCCAGTTCTATTCTGGTGGTGTTAATTTTCCTTATGGCATCATTCATATATGCCTCGGGAAAAGCATCCAGGGATGCCTTACCATACCTTAAATCACTGAGTGCCCTTATCTTGGATTCTATTTCTATCCTTTCCACCTTGGCATCAGCATATTCTTTATTTAATTTTTCAATCTGCTCTGTAACCACATTTTTATTGGTATCATTTAAAATATAGATATCCTGGGATGCCTGAAATTGAGTAAGCTGTTTTTCACTCTCATTTAATTTTGAATATATGGGCTGGAGTTGCTCATTTATTACCTGAAGAATTTTTTTGGATTTTTCTAAATTGTCCTGAATATTTAATTTAGAATATTCATCCACAAGGGTATTTACCCATAGGGTAACCTTTTCAGGGTCAGTGCCCCTCATCTTTATATTCAATATGTTGCTGTCTTCCTGCCTGTCAACTTTAATGCTTGTACTGAAAGCCTTTGCTGGATCCCTGGCATTGTTAAAAGGAAAGGTGGGATCATTGGCAAAATAGGATACTACCCTCTGGGCAAGGCGATAGGATTGAAGAACCCTTATCTGCTCTGCCATATAATAATTTATCTCAAACCAGTAATTAACTGGATAAACCTGGCTTTGAGAAATTTGGGGTGGTGTGACATCTATGGAAATGGTAGCAGTGGCTTCATATACAGGAACCTGAAGCTTGGACCAGACAAAAGCCCCCGCTCCAAAGAGTAAAATAGAAA
Source organism: Thermoanaerobaculia bacterium (assembly GCA_037478515.1). GTDB lineage: Bacteria > Acidobacteriota > Thermoanaerobaculia > UBA2201 > UBA2201 > JBBFMJ01. Next base: position 5,763 of record JBBFMJ010000027.1, on the reverse strand, counting down.
GCAAAATATAATACCTGCCCTTCCAAAGAACTCTTAAATAATCCTTAAAATGTAAGGAAAAACCTTGAGTGTCTTCGCCATCTATAAGCCTTTGATTGGAGATAAAATCTTCTGACATAATTTAAAAAGTCCTCTTATTTACTATTATTGTATCCATAGGATAGATAATAATATCTTCCTCTTCATTTTTCTTTATATCTTTAAGATTTTTCCTTATTATTTTTGTTTCAGAACCTTCTGTTCTATAAATTTCAATATTTTTTTCATTGGCAAATTTCCCCACTCCCCCTGCAAGGGCTATGGCTTGGAGGAGTGTAAGGTCCTTTGCCAACTCATATTTCCCTGGCTTTGCCACTTCACCCTGAATATAAAAATACGGCTTTGGATGGACAATGATTGTATCCCCTGATTGAACTTTGTAGTTAAAATTTGGGCTATTGGGATCTGTCAAATCCTTTAAATTCAATTGAACCACCAGATTGCTATCCTTCCCCACGGGCCTTTTTAATGTTATTGAATCCCCTGCTTCAGGAGAAAGGCCACCACATTCCGAAATTACATCCAAGACGGTTGCTTGACTCTTTAAATATTTTCTCCCGGTACTTTTCACTTCTCCAATTACATTTACCCATAGCGACCTATACTCCTTAACTGTAAGGGTAACCTGAGCATCCACAAAGTAATCTTTTTCCAGAAGTTTTTCTATTTTTTCTGCTGCTTGCTGGGTTGAAAGTCCTGCAAGGGAAACATCACCTAAAAGGGGAAACCTTATTTTTCCTTCATCATTTATTTCATAGTCCCCCGAAAGTTGTGGTTCTCCAAATACAACTATACTGACCACATCCTTTGCACCCAAAAGATAAATATTTGCATCTTTAAGATACAGTTCATTCTCTTTAGAGATAAAATTATTCTGGGGTAGCCCCAAAGAGCTACCCCATATTATCAGAAATATTATTTTAAAAAACTTCATTTAAAGTACTGCTCACCTCCTAATAGCCAATTATAAAGTTAATAAGGAAGGTATTTGCCTTATAATCACAACCCTGGAAGCATTCCTCGTTGGAATCCCTGTTCTGATATATGTAATTGAAGCGAAGGGACATCAGAGGGTTGAAGTGGTAACCAAAATTAACTCTTCCTTCCCACCAGTCATCAACACGAGAGCTAGAATTATAATCATTTTTTCCAAAGCCAGCAGCAAAGCTTGAGAAAAACTTTTCTGTGATATTGAAATTATAAGCAAACTTAATGGAGTTGTGCGTATAGGAGCCCACATTACCATAATTGGAGGGGAAACCCTGTCTTAAAATGGAAACTACCAGATTCCTGCTGTTTGTAAAATTCCAGACCAGATCAGTGCTTATATTCCAGTCCTTGTAGTCCTTTGCCCCATCAAAATCCAGATCTTCATAACCCAGTTTTATATTGGCATTTACGGTGGGAGTTAAATCTCCATAGAATTTAACATAGTAATCCATACCATCATATTTTCTAAAAGGAGCGCTATTTTCCGGGTCATATTTAATAAAATTAATACCGGCAGCCATCCTCAGTAAGGGGTTCATATATCTCTGATAGGTGGCTCCATAAGTAGTCCTTTTGTAATCATACCAGACCTTTTCAAAGCCCAGCTCCGGGTCATCAAAGGAAATATCCGTATAATCAGCATTCAGTCCAAAACCATTTGTGGAATCCAGAAAATATTTCATATCAAAATAGAGATTATTTTTATCAAAAGGAAGGAGCCCAAAGACCAGTTCTTCACCAGCATCTATTTCATTTACTTCGAGGGTTCCCTTCATAATGTATTTATCTCCAGCAGCAAGTTCAAGCCCTCCTGGAGTTTTAATCCTGCCTTCCAGGTTAAAAAAGTGTGTCCAGTTTTCTTTCAGTTCAATGTCCTGAAAATCCCTGTACTGGGGCATCCAGGAAAACCTTAAATAACTTTCTTCCTTTGGAAGTTCAAAAAGGAGTTTTGGCCTTAACAGATAAATCTGGTCATCCACTTCATTGGAACTAGTCAGTAATACATTATCTTTATTTTCATAAATAAACTCTAAACTTGGAGAAAAGATAAATTTTCCCAAGATAATTCCCTCTTTTACTGTTTCCTCTGGGGTTGTCTCATAAGTTACTTCTTGTGCAATTAAAAACAGAGGAAAAAAGAGCAAAAACAATGTGAAAATACCTTTCATACAGGCCTCCTTTAAAAATTTCATACAATATTTTATCATATTTTATTTCCTTGTCAAGTGAAATTTACTTAAAAAAAGATCTCGTGGAAAAAATTTATCAGAGATGATAAAATGCCATAATTTATTATGAGTGCTTTAAGAATTTTAATCTATTTTGGCTTTGTCTCCCTCTTTGGTGATATGACTTATGAAGGTGCCAGAAGCATTACTGGTCCTTTCCTGAAAACTTTGGGTGCCAGTGCTTTCCTTGTGGGTTTTGTATCAGGTCTGGGAGAATTTGTGGGTTATGGTTTGAGAATCCTCTCCGGATACATTTCAGATAAGGCAAAACTCTGGTGGCAACTTACCATTGCTGGATATGCTTTAAATATTCTGGTAATCCCCCTTCTGGGTCTTACCAAATCCCTGGAAATTGCAATAATTTTAATTCTTTTGGAAAGGTTAGGAAAAGCAGTTAGAACCCCTTCGAGGGATACAATTTTATCCTTGGTGACAAAAAAAATGGGGGAAGGAAAGGGGTTTGGCATACACGAAGCTATGGATCAAATTGGAGCCCTTTTGGGGCCTCTTGTGGTCTCCCTAATCTTTTTCCTTAAAGGAAGTTACAGGGAAAGTTTTCTGGCTCTGGGAATTCCCGCTATATTTTGCTTGATTTTTTTGTGGCTTGCAAAGAAGGAAACAAAACTTGAGGAATACATACAGGAGCAAAAGGAAAGGGAAGATAGTCCCAACAAGTTTTTCTGGTACTACCTTCTTTTTATTTCTTTCTCTGTACTGGGGTTTGTTCATTTTCAGGTAATCTCCTATCATTTTGCAAAAATTGATCTATTTTCCTTAAAATACATACCCCTTCTCTTTGCCATTGCTATGGGAATTGATGCTTTTTCTGCCCTTTTTTCTGGCTTTTTATTTGACAGGAAAGGCTTCTCTATTTTGCTTTCTGTCCCTTTTATGTCTATAGTTTCAATTCCCCTTATATTTTCCAGCAGTAAATTTCTTGCTTTTTTTGGAATTCTCCTCTGGGGGATAATTTTAGGTATGCAGGAGAGTATAATGAGGGCAGGGATAAGCAAGCTGGCACCCGTAAAAAAAAGAGGTTTTTCCTATGGAATCTTTAACTCCTTATATGGTTTATCCTTTTTTATTGGAAGTGCTTTGATGGGTTATTTATATGATTTAAAACCTCTATTTCTGGTTTTATTTTCAATTTTTTTTAATATATTATCCCTTTTTTTATTTCTTAAATTCAAAATCTATAAATTGGGAAGATAAAGAACCTCATCCCCAATTTGAACCTTTAAAAAATCTGAAAGGGAAGACATATTTTGAGCAATTTCTAAGGTAAAAATTGAGCCCTTGAGGATACCCACCTTCCCTTCTGGTATCTCTTTATAATTGGTCACCCAGAGGGATATCTCTTTTCCCTTTAAAATTAATTTGCCCTTTCCAAATTCCACCATCTGATAAGGGATATTAGATATGCAATTTCCAAATCTATCAATATAAATAATACTTCCCTTAACCTCGCCTTTTTTATTTTTATAGGGTTTTTTATAATCAAACAAAAGGGGAAGGGATTTTGGAACCATTTCGATGTGCTCCCCTTTTAAAAATTTTCCTACCATAGGACCAAAGAGATCCCTTCCATGGAAAGTAAAGGAGGCATTTTTGAGCCAGATATCTGGAAAAACTATCTTAAATATGGGGCAGTATTCTTCATAAACAAGGGTTAAAAGGCCATTATCAGGGGCAAAGAAATGGTGTCCATCCCTTTCCATATATAAAAAATCCCTTAAAGTCCCAACGCCAGGGTCTATAACTGCTAAATGAACAGTTCCTTCTGGAAAGGACTTATAGGTTGCATAAAGAAGGAAAGCCCCTCTTTTTACATCAAAGGTAGGTATTGAATGGGAAAGGTCTATTATATTTACATTTTTTTCAAATTTTAAAATGCTCGCCTTCAAAGATGCTACATAATAGTCCTCAATTCCAAAATCAGTAAGCAGGGTTAATATTTTCATAACATAATTATAATATTTTTCTTTAACTTGTGCTAAAATAATTAAAAATAAAAAAAAGAGGGGTTTTATGTTTATTTTAAACAAAGAACAGATGCAGGAAGCCGATAGAATCACCATTACAGAATACGGCGTACCTTCCATTGTTTTAATGGAAAATGCAGCCCTTTCCGTGGTAAAGATAATTTCTGAAAAATTTTCTGATATTGAAGATATTGCCCTTTTGTGTGGAAAAGGAAACAACGGAGGGGATGGACTTGCAGTGGCAAGACACCTTTTCAATAGAGGTTATAATGTCAAAGTTTATCTTTTTGCAAAACTAAATGAACTCAAAGGAGATGCAAAAATAAACCTTTCCATTTGCCAGAAGATGGGAGTGGAAATTAAAACAGTTCCAACAGAAAAGGCATTTTATGAAATATTCCCTGAACTCTTTGACTTTCCCCTTATAGTGGATGGGCTCTTTGGGACAGGGCTTGAAAAACCCTTGGATGGCTTCTGGGCAACAGTGGTAGAAACCATTAACACACTGCCTTCGGTAATTCTTTCAATAGACATACCCTCTGGATTAAATGCTTCTCAATGGCAGGTTTCAGGTCCAGCCATAAAAGCCCATACCACAGTTACCTTTGGCGCCTATAAAATTGCCCATATTTTCCCCCCTGCTTCAAATTATTGTGGAAGGGTTCATCTTTTTGACATAGGAATACCCAAGGAACTTTTATCAAATCTTTCAAAGATATATTTAAGCAATAAAAATCTAATAAGTTCTTTTTTGCCTCCAAGAAAGATGGATTCCCACAAGGGAAATTTTGGGCATCTGGTAATAGTGGCTGGCTCCAAAGAAAAACCTGGTGCCCTTTCTATGGCTTGTCTTGGGGCTTTAAGAAGCGGCGTTGGGCTCGTAACTGCTGCCTCTGTGGAAGATAGTCTAAAAGTACTTCATCAGCACTCCTATGAAGCAATGGGGCTTTTGCTTGATCAGACCCCTGAAGGAACCATTGCCCTATCCTCCCTTCCAAAACTTCTAAAATTTTTAGAAGACAAAGATTGCCTGGTTTTAGGTCCAGGGCTTTCCACAAATGAAGAAACCCAGGAATTTATAAGAAGATTGGTTTTAAACACTTCAATTCCACTGGTCTTAGATGCCGATGGCTTGAATGCCTTTTCCAAGGACTTAAAAATATTAAAGGCAAGAAAAGGTAAAAAAGTTTTAACCCCTCATCCAGGAGAACTTTCCCGCCTTTTGGATATACCTCTGGAAGAGATAAAAAAAGATCGTTTAAAATATGCAAAGGAAGCAGTAAAGATGACCGATTCCTATGTGATTTTGAAGGGACATCTAACCCTTTGTGCCTGCCTGAATGATATTGTCTGGGTAAACCCCACAGGAAATCCTGGTATGGCAACGGGTGGAATGGGAGATGTCTTATCTGGAATGGTAGGAAGTTTCCTGGCACAAAAAATAGATACCTTTAAGGCAGTCCCCCTGGCTGTTTATCTGCATGGACTTGCAGGGGATTTGGCAGCAAAGAAAAAGGGAGAAG
>JBBFMJ010000026.1:322-12140 GCA_037478515.1 Thermoanaerobaculia bacterium | reverse complement strand
ATTATCAAAATTTGAAAAAGATGAAAAATTGAGAAAATTTTATGAAAAAAAATATAATAAATTAAAAGAAAAAATAATTTAATGTAGCCGCAGGCTTTTAGCCTGCGAAAAATTAAACACAACGGTAAAGGTTTCACCTACATAAATGTAAAAACCAAAAAAATATTGCTATTCCGTAAAGACCCTGTAGTAATAATTTCCTGCTGAGGTACCTTTATCAATATACCAGCAGGATGTTGTATCACAATAGGTTCTATCTTGAGGGGCAATTGTCTGTAAAAGCAAAATTCCTGTTCCCTGCGGAGAGGTGTCCCTATAAACCTTATATTTATAAACCAAAGTTTCATCACCTGCAAGCCGTTGCCAGGAGACCTTTATATCACTTCCTGACTTTTCAACCATCAAAGTTGTGACTTCTGGAATTGTGATATCAGTGTAATAACTATCACCTTCCCAACCTCTAACTACATACAAATAACAACTAAAAGTTCCGCCAGAGGAAAAGATAAAACTTGGATTTTGTATATTGGAAAAAAATCCATCATTGCATATCCAAGTCCAAGTGACATCAGGACAGGTTGCACAATTTTCTGTGCAAAGCCCTGCAGACCTGTCAATAAACTGAACTTCCCTTTCATTCCAGGGGTTGTTTCTTTCAAAGGAAAACATTGCAACTGGATATCCACTTATATGAACATCACCTTCAAACCCATAAATCCCATCACAGGTGGAACCAGTATAAATCCTTGAGCCAGCAGAGAGTTCATAAGTTGAATTGCAGCTTAAACCTTCTGAATAGTAAACCCAGGCATAGCCCTTTGACTGACAATCAGACATATAAATACCGCCATTGTTACTTCCAGATCCAGACCTTAAAATAGGTCCAACTTCTTCCAGTGCAACAAATATATAATTTGAATTTCCCGTAAATGCTTTTACAATTTTTGATGCATATTCAAGTCCCCTGTTTGCTTGAACCCACTTTTGACCTCCATCTTCAGTTTTATAAATTCCATTCCCATCTGCCATACCAGAACCAATCAGGACTTCATTTTCAGAAATTGTCCAGATAGCCCTCCAGTCAGCAAAGGGAAGGGAGTAAGATCCACTGCCATTCCTTAAAGACCATCCCTCCGTTTCTGTCCATTTATATGCCCCTGGGGTGCTTGCCCTTAATGTTCCAGAAGACAAACCAGAGGCACCCCAAACCCATGCACCTTTTGACCCTCTTCCGGGTCCTAAAGACATAGGATAAGACAAATCGGATAAACTTTCTGGCGTATCACCACCTAAATCCACCTGCCAGTACTTCCCATAAGCACCGCCTTGCGCAGGATCGCTCATAATTGGTCCAAGGATGTGATCAGCTGCTTCAATATCAGTTGCTAAATTGGTATATCTTATCTCTTTAATCAAATGCCCATTGAAATTATCCTGTGAATAATTTGTAGGAGGAGAAGAGCAATTTGAAGGAGGAAGGCAGAGATAAGACCTTTGCCAGTTTGGAATTGTTGAAAAATTTGAAAAATCTCCATAGTAAAGCCCAAGATGAGGCCAGAAACAATCGGAATATAAATCCCTGGAAGACATTATTATTCTTCTAACTCCTTCAAAAGGATGGGTTATGGAAACAGAAGGGACATCGTGAATAACATAATCATCATATTTAAGGGAGCCAAAAGGGTAATAAGTAAGCCCATAATCCATAGAAAACATTGGACCATAATCTTTTGTACCTGCAACTATAAACTCTGGCATATCAGGTGCTTCTGAAATGGACATAATATACTGGGGTGTATGATAAAAACCACCTTGAACCTGCCAATCCCAGAAATTGTAAAGCCCTCTGTAAATTTTTTTATTTGAGTGCCCGAGATAAATATCCAAAATATAATCCCTTCTAAAATCAGGGTTAAAGGCAATATCTGAAATTCTAAAATCATAGATACCCTGCCAGGCGACATTTAGCACATCCCAGTATCCCTCGTTTTGACCTGTTACAACAAATTCAGCACTCCAAAGACCATCAGGATTATTTGATACAAATAAAGAATACAAAATATGGTCTTGCACAGAGCCCACATCTGATGCAGGGTGAAGTTTTATGATAGGTACGCTTGAGAAATTAAACTCTGGATAATCAATATCTTGTAATCTTTGAAAAGTGGTATTATTTCCTTTTTCAAAGGAATACCATATACCATTCCTATCCGTCCCAATTATACAGGTCTTCCTTTCCAGCTCGGTATCATTATAATTGTTATTAAAAAGTGGAGATAGGGTTACTGAAAGTACAGGGCTTAAAGGGAAGACACTTTCCCATTCTGCACATACATATTTATAAAGCCCCAAAGAGGTCGCCAGAAATAAGGTGCAATCTTCACTAAAGGAAGGCGAAATTTCAAGATCATAACCCTTTACAATGGAAGCTCCAAAATCAAAGATTGAAGTCCAGCTGTCTCCACTGTTATAAGAAGCATAAACAATTCCATTTTCTGCCAAAAGAAAAAGGGTTGAGTCATTTAAAAAATTTGGTGAAATTACAATATCTACAATCTTTACACCTTGAGGTGAATTTAGAAGTTTCTGCCAGGTTGCACCTCCATCTATGCTTCTGTAAACACCCTTTTTATCTGTCCCAAGGAAAACATACAAATTTTTATCTGAGATTTTTCCATACTCGTAATAATTTTTTGGAATTGCCACACAAGTTCCAGGGACGGTCCCTATGGCTTCTGTATCATAAAAATACCTTGTAAAATATCTATCTCCAGAAAATGGAGGCATACTTTTATATAAACCATCTGATAAAGATGAAGCAAAAAACACCTGTGGGCTATCAGAAATTGCAATTTTTGTTATGTTTTTGGATGGAAGATAATTATAACCACCCCATTGTCCTTCATTTCCAAGGGGGATAGCACGGGCTAAATATTCAATACAATCGAGTTTAAATAAGCCAAGACCTTCTGTTCCCACATAATATCCTCCCGTAGGAAAATAGCAATCAGCCAGAACACTTTTTCCTCTGCCGTGAAAATTGGCATTGGGATATCTTAAATATTCATCACCGGATGGACAAGAAGGGTCTAACCTAAAAAATTCATTTTGTGTCAGTGCAGCAAAGGGACCTTCCTCAATTCTGTTGGCATCAACGGAAACAGAGACAAATGCCCCTGGTGGGGGTGAAGTTATGCCACACCACCTCAAAAAATTTTCTGCATCTTGAGTATAAAAAACACCCTCTCCCGCAGTTCCTGAAAGTATATAACCAGTATAACCCATGGGAGGTCCATCAATGGAAAGATAATCTATTCCTGATGTTCCCACTGGGACCCACTCGGAATTGGAATATCTGTGTATGTTTCCATAATAAACAGGTGTCTGAGGTGGTTTTGGATAGTTTTCAGAGGTGGCAAAAAGATACTGATTTGAACTGTAATTATAAAAATAAAGGTCTGTTATGTAGGGGTTTGGAGGATTCAACTGCCTCCACCCTTCAAATATTTTTATGTCATCAATGTACCAACCTTCATATTCATATATGTTATCAGAAGAAAACACAAACCTTATCTTCACAAGGCCAGAATAATCTTTAAGGGGAATAATCCTTTGATGCCATCCAAAGAAACCAGAATATTCTGCCAGATTATACCAATTTGTTCCGTCTGAGCTGATCTGCACCTTACAAAAATCCCAATTCTGCTCTGTATCAACATATTCCCAGAAGGTTAAAAGAAAGTTATGCCCTGGTGGTCCTAAATCAATCCAGTTATTGTACATTAAAAATCCAGTATCATTTGCGGGATAATCTGCAGAGCAAATGGGATAGTCGTGGGCACCTGCTTTAAAAGAATAATCTCCACTGTGTTTCCTGCACTGGTCTATATCCCAGAGGCGGTAAACAGTCCATCCCTGCAAGTCCTCGGCGTCATCAAAAAGTATTGTGGTATTACACCAATCATTTCCACAAAAACTCCTCTTATATACCCCATATCCATAAAGAGCAAGATAAACATCAAAGTTAGTTGGGGAGCCAGTATTTGTAATTGCAACTGACCTTGGATTTTTATAACCAATCTGATTTCCCACTGAATCCATAAGTCCATATTCATCTGCCCATATCCATAGCCCTAAATTAGGGTTCCAGACATAGACCCCACTTTCAAGCAATGCAGCAAAGTACCAGTATTCATTACTCTGATCCACAACCCTAACTTCATCAAATTTAAGGACCGGTCCTGCAGGCAGGTTGTTGGAATAATCATAGAAAGATGGACCACCAAAGGGATCAAAATAGAAAAATCCGCCTGCTGTTGCCAGATAAGAGGAGGAAGCATTGTGCATCTGTTTCATATCGTTTATTGTCCCAGATACAACCCCTTGCTTTTGCCATTGCGCAAAAATCCCTATGCTAAAAATCAGGTAAAACAAAAAAAGAATTTTTTTCATATTTACCTCCAATATATAATGTAACACATTTAAAGAAAAAAAATGTGAGCCAGATCACATTTTATGTACTTTTTGGAGGTAATTTAAAGAAAATATTTTTAAATTTTAAAGATTTCCAGAAGTTTTTATCAAAAAATTTAAAAAATTAAAGAAATTTTACATTTAAAAAAACTATTAATCTTCTGCTCTTTTGAGCATATGGTCTAATTTATGCTCTTTCTATGTATTTTCCTTCCCGGGTATCTACTTTTATTTTATCCCCCACTTCCACAAACTGGGGAACCTGAACCACCAGCCCTGTGGAGAGTTTTGCTGGTTTAAAGGAAGCAGAAGCCGTGGCTCCTTTCATATAGGGCTCTGTTTCAATTACTTCCAGTATAACTGTCTGGGGAAGTTCTATGGAAACTGGAACACCTTCATAAAATTGAACATCTATTATGGTTTCAGGCAAAAGGTATTGCAAACTATCCTGAAGGATTTCATCTGATAAATAAATCTGCTCAAAGGATTCCATATTCATAAAACAGTGTCCAGAGGTATCTGAGTAAAGATATTGCATCTGATGGGTTTCAAGTTCTGCCTTTTCCACCTTATCATCGCTGGAAAATCTTTTTTCCCAAGTGGTATTGGTTTTTAAATTCCTCATTTTGACATGGATAATGGCTCTCCAGTTTCCAGGGGTTATGTGGGTCATTGAAAGGACCCTGTGGAGGGCGCCATCAATGCTTAAAATATGTCCCTGTCTGATTTGAGTGGCTGAGATAAGCATATTTATTTACCCTTTGCTGTTTTTTCTTTTTTCTGTTTCTTTGGCTTGAAAACAAAATCCACATATTCAATTATTGCTCTTTCTGCCCCATCCCCATCTCTTTTTCCTAACTTCAAAACCCTCGTATATCCTCCTGCTCTATCCATAAAACGAGGTGCTAGTTCATCAAAAACCTTTTTAACCAGTTTGTGGTTTGGGACATACCTGTAAACCATTCTTTTTGAATGAAGATCTCCCTTTTTTCCCCAGGTAATCACCCTATCGGCAAAATGCCTCAAATTTTTGGCTTTCTCCAGAGTAGTTTCTATTCTTTCATTCTTAACAAGGGCTTTCAAAAGATTTCTAAACATAGAAAGCCGATGTTCTGTTTTTCTTCCCAGCTTTTTACCTGCAACATTGTGTCTCATAATAACCTCCTAATTTGAGCCCTTTGAAAGGGAAAATCCCATTTTCTTTAAGGCTTCCAGAAGTTCTGTAAGGGATTTTTTTCCAAAATTTTTAATTTTCTCCAGATCTTTTTCAGAAAAAGCAATAAGGTCTCTTAATGTTTCCACATTGTTATTTTTCAAACAATTGATTGCCCTGGTGGATATGTCCAGCTCATCAATGGGCCTGTCCAGCGGGTCATCCACAACGGCTTCTTTTTTCCTTTGCTTCTCCAGATCAATTTCCATATCCTCTTCATAGGGCTCGGGTTCCAGGGAAAAAATTTCCAGATGTTTTGAAAGGAGTGAAACGGCTTCCCTTAAGGCATCCAGGGGAGATATAGTTCCGTCAGTCCAGATTTGGAGTTCCAGTTTTTCAAATATAGAAAGTCGTCCCACTCTGGCTGGAGATACTATAAAATTCACTTTTTTAACGGGAGAATGTATGGAATCCAGATAGAGAAAATCTATATCCAGTTCTGATTCTTTATTGTCTTCTGCATTGACATAACCCTTGGCCCTTTTTACCCTGCACCAGAGTTCCAGTTCACCATCAGTGTCCAGGGTGGCTATATGGCACTTGGGGTCTACAATTTTAATATCAGAATCAGGGTCAAAATCACCTGCCTTTACTTCTTTATAGCCCTCTGCTTTAAGGTGAATAATTTTTTCATCTCCATTGTATAAAATGATTGGTATCTTTTTTAAGTTAAGCAAGATATGGGTTACATCTTCCTTAACACCAGGGATTGTTGAAAATTCATGTTTTACACCCTTTATTCGCACTGCTGTAATTGCTGCACTGGGTATGGAAGAAAAGAGAATTCTGCGAAGGGAATTTCCAATAGTGGTTGCCCATCCTCTCTCAAAGGGCTGAGCAATAAAATGAGCATAGAAGGGGGTTATTGTTTTTTTATCATATTTCCAGTTTTTTGGCATTTGAAAATTTATAGGCATATTTCCTCCTACTTAGAATAAAGCTCTACCACCAGGGATTCCTGGAAAGGAACTTTTATATCTTCCCTGGAAGGAAGAGCAATAACTTTTCCTGTGAGGTTTAAACTATCCAGTTCCAGCCAGGAGGGGATGCCCCTTCCCCTTGCCGATTCCATATTTGCCTGAATCTGAGGATTTTCTTTTAAATCCTGTCTTAATGAAATCTCCTGTCCCACCTTTACAGTGTAAGATGGTATATTTGTTTTTCTTCCATTTACCAGTATATGCCCGTGTCTTACCAGTTGCCTTGCCTGTGCTCTGGAAGAGGCAAATCCCAGCTGATAAACCACATTATCAAGACGCCTTTCCAGAAGAGAGAGAAGGTTTTCACCAGTTACCCCTTTCATTCTCTGTGCCTTTTCAAAGGTCTTTTTGAATTGTTTTTCTGCAAGGCCATAATAGTATCTCATCTTTTGTTTTTCCTGAAGCTGCAAACCATATGATTGGAGTTTTCTTCCCTTTTGCCCATGCTGACCTGGAGCATAGTTCCTTCTTTCAAATCCACATTTTTCTTTATAACACCTTTCTCCTTTAAGGAAAAGTTTTGCCTGCAACCTTCTACAAATCCTGCACTTTGCATCAGTGTATCTTGCCATTTTGCCTCCTTATACTCTGCGTCTTTTCGGTGGTCTGCAACCATTATGGGGGATTGGGGTTGTATCTTTTATGGATTTTATTTCCAATCCCGCTGACTGGAGCGCTCTTAAAGCACTTTCCCTTCCCTGCCCAGGTCCCTTTATTTCCACATCAATGGAACGGACTCCCAGTTCCTTTGCTTTTGAAGCAATGTCCTGGGCTGCAAGCTGTGCTGCAAAGGGCGTTCCCTTTCTGGACCCCTTAAAACCCACCTTCCCAGCAGAAGACCAGGCAAGGATATTGCCCTGCATATCTGTCAAGGAAATTTGAGTGTTGTTAAAAGTAGAAAGGATGCAAGCCCTGGCATGGGGTATGGTTATTTTTTCCTTCTTTTTTGCCTTCTTTTCCTTTTTTGGCTTTGGCATAAACTTTTACCTCCTATTTCTTGGTTGCTTTCTTTTTACCAGCAATGGCCTGTCTTCTGGGCCCTTTTCTGGTTCGGGCATTTGTGTGGGTCCTCTGACCCCTCACAGGCAAACCCTTCTTATGTCTTATACCACGATAGCAACCTATATCCTGCAATCTTTTAATGTTATCAGTGATTTCCTTTTTCAATTCCCCTTCCACCTTAAAATTATCTGATATAACCTTACTTATTTTTTGAATTTGAATTTCAGATAAATCCTTAACTTTAATACTACCATCCACTTCAGCCATCTTCAAAACCACTTTGCTATTTGAAGGACCTATACCATAAATGTAAGTTAAGGCAATATCAATTCTCTTGTTTGGTGGTAAATCTACTCCATGGATACGAGCCATCTATTCCTCCTATTTATAAAAATTTCTATCATTTTTAGCCCTGTCTCTGTTTATGTTTTGGGTTCTTGCAGATAACCCAGACCTTTCCTCTTCTGCGGATTATCTTACATTTTTCACAAATCTTTTTAACCGATGCTCTAATTTTCATTTTTCCTCCTATTTATACCTATAAACTATTCTGCCCCTGGACAAATCATAAGGAGAAAGTTCCACCAGCACTTTATCCCCCGCAAGAATTTTAATCCAGTTCTTTCTGATCTTGCCAGAAGGATGTGCCAAGACCCTTCTTTTATTTTCCAGTTCCACATAAAAAAAACCATTAGGTAAAACCTCAACCACAGTTCCCATTACTTCAATGCTTTCGTCCTTGGGCATATTCAAATAATATTGCTACCTAATATTTTTGGACCTTCCTTGGTAATAGCAACACAGCATTCAAAGTGAGCTGAATTTTTGCCATCCTTTGTCCTGACGGTCCATCCATCTTCATCCACTTCCACTTCATATCCTCCTTCACAAACCATTGGCTCAATTGCCAGAACCATACCTTCTTCCAAAAAAGGTCCTTCTTCTTCATTGCCATAATTTGGCACAGGGGGTGGTTCATGGAGTTTTGTCCCTATCCCATGACCCACATAGTCCCTTATAACTGAATATCCTTCCTTTTCTGCAATTTTTTGAATGGTACTACTTATCATACCCAATTTATTTCCCACTCTACAATGTTTTATGGCTTCCTTCAAACAATCTTTTGTGGTTTCAATTAATCTTTGGGAAGCATAATTTATTTTACCCACTCCCAGGGTTATGGCAGCATCTCCATAAAAACCATCTTTGAGTGCCCCAAAATCCAAACTCACAATATCCCCTTCTTTTAAAACCTTATCTTCCCTTGGTATTCCATGGACCACTTCATCATTTATGGATATACATAAAGTGGCAGGATAATTGGAATAGCCAAGAAAGGCTGGTTCAGCATTATATTCCCTGCAAAACTCATAGGCCTTTTTATCCAGAAAAAGGGTGGATACCCCTGGCTTTACCATTTCTGATAAGCGAAGCAAAACCTCATTTACAATTCCACAAACCTTATCCATAATTAAAAGCTCTCTTTCATTCCTGAACATGGCACTTTAAAATAACAAGAATTTGGTTTTTTATTTCTTCTGCACTTCCCAAGCCCACGATATGCCTTAAAATATTTTTTTCCTCATAAAACTCAATCAGGGGCTTGGTCAAATTGTTATAGACCTCTAATCTTTTTAAAACAACTTCTCTTGTATCATCTTCTCTTTGATAAAGCTGAGAACCACATTTATCACAGGTATTTTCTTTCTGAGGAGGAAAATATTTTAAGTGGTAAATAGTATTACAAGTAGGACATAATCTTCTTAAAGTGAGACGGGTTATGAGTTCTTCTTCTGGTACATCTAAAAATAGGGCATAATTTAAGGGTTTTTGAAGTTCTTTTACAATGTTGTCCAGAGCAATGGCTTGATTTAAGTTCCTTGGATATCCATCCAGTACATAGCCCTTTTCTGCTTTTTTTATCCTTGAGGAGACCAGTTCCAGAAGGAGTTCATCAGGCACCAGTTTACCTTCATCCATAAAGGCCTTTGCCTTTTTTCCCAGTTCTGTCATATTTTGAACTTCTTCTCTCAATATATCCCCTGTGGAGATATGCACAAATCCGCATTCCTTTGAAAGCATCTGGGCTTGCGTACCCTTTCCAGAACCAGGAGCACCCAGGAAAAGAACCCCCAAGGCAGTCATCCTCTCCTCCCTCTAATCCTTACCCTGTTTAAAAATCCATCGTAGTGCCTCATTATGAGCTGGGCTTCAATTTGCTGCAGGGTATCCATAGCCACCCCCACCACAATCAGCAAACTGGTACCTCCAAAATAAAACTTTATGCCCATACCTTCTGTTATAAACCTTGGAAGAACCTCATCCAGCCAGGGACCAATCCCTGGAATTGACTGGACCTTAAATCCAGTCATTAAAAATTCAGGTAGTATGGCAATGGCTGCCAGATATATGGAACCTACAAATGTAATTCGGGAAAGGGTCTTATCTATGAACTCAGCAGTATTTTTTCCAGGCCTTATTCCTGGTATAAAACCCCCATATTTTCTCATATTATCTGCTGTATCCACTGGATTAAATATAATGGAAGTGTAAAAATAGCAAAAGAAAATTATGGCAGCAATATAAATTAAATTATAAAGGGGTTGACCATAAGAAAACATATAGGCAATTGTTTGAAGGTATGGATGTTTAATCATTGAAGCAATTGTTGCTGGAAACTGAACAATGGATGCTGCAAAGATGATTGGAATTACCCCTCCAGTATTTAACCTTAATGGCAGGTATGTCTGGGTTCCTCCATAAACCCTCCTTCCCACCTGTCTTTTTGCATATTGTACAGGGATTCTCCTCTGGGCTCTTTCCATAAATATTATAAAAGCAATTACAGCTACCATAAATACAACCAGAAGCAAAATCTTGAAAATGTTGGTGGCACCTGTCTGCCAGTCCTGCCAGGTAACTGCCACACCGTGGGGTATTCTTACAATAATTCCAGCATAAATTATAAGGGAAATTCCATTCCCAATTCCCCTTTCAGATATCTGTTCTCCCAGCCACATTATAAAAGCAGTTCCTGTGGTCAGGGTTATTACAGTTAAAAGTCGAAAACCCCACCCGGGGATAGATACAAGGGGTGCCCCGGAGGGAGCCGTTTGATTTTCAATAAAAATGCTTATCCCCAGGGACTGGATTATGGAAATAACAATTGTTCCATATCGGGTATAGGTGGTTATCTTTCTCCTTCCCAGTTCCCCTTCCTTGGAAAGCTTTTCCAGATAGGGCCAGACAACTGTCAGAAGTTGAAGGATAATGGAAGCAGAAATATAAGGCATTATCCCCAGGGCAAAGATTGTAAGACGCCCCAGAGCCCCACCAGAAAACATATTTAAAAATCCAACCACAGTCCCTTCAAATTGCTTGAAAAATTCAGCCAGTGCCTGTGGGTCAATCCCAGGGGTGGGTATAACTGCCCCTATCCTGTACACAGCCAGTAAAATGAGGGTAAAAATCACCCTCTTTCTCAAATCCGGAATATAAAAAATATTTCTTATACTTTCCAGCACGGCTAAATTACCTCACATTTTCCGCCTGCTTTTTCAATTTTTTCTCTGGCACTCTTTGAAAAAGCATGGGCTTTTATATTTAATGGTTTTTCCAGTTCCCCTGTTCCTAAAATCTTAACTCCTGCCTTCAATTCCTTTATAATACCCTTTTCAAGGAGAATTTGAGGTGTAACTTCAGATCCTTTTTCAAAGGAATTTAACTTATTTAGATTCACAATAGAATATTCTTTTCTGAAAATGTTTGTAAATCCCCTCTTTGGAATTCTTCTTACCAGGGGCATCTGCCCGCCTTCAAAATTTGCTCTCATAGAGGAACCAGAACGGGACCAGAAACCATTGTGTCCGCGGGTTGCTGTCTTTCCATGCCCTGAGCCCGGACCCCTTCCTACCCTTTTTCTCTTATGGACTGCTCCTTTTTTTGGCTTTAAATTTTCTATCATATCACTCCTCCACTATTTGAACCAGATGGGGTATTTTTTTCACCATCCCTAA
Source organism: Thermoanaerobaculia bacterium (assembly GCA_037478515.1). GTDB lineage: Bacteria > Acidobacteriota > Thermoanaerobaculia > UBA2201 > UBA2201 > JBBFMJ01. Next base: position 456 of record JBBFMJ010000026.1, on the reverse strand, counting down.
GATGGATGGCTTATTTTCCCTTTTTACAACCTGGCCTATTTTCCTTAAACCCAAGCCCTTTAAAACTTCTCTCTGTTTTTTATTACAACCAATGGGGCTTCTGACTTGCTTTATTTTAATGTATTTCTTTTTCA
>JBBFMJ010000026.1:0-312 GCA_037478515.1 Thermoanaerobaculia bacterium | reverse complement strand
CATTTTTCCTCCTTGGCTCCTTCAATTCCCCTTATCTCTTTTACTTTTTCAGGATTTTTTAATTTAAGCAAGCCATTCATTGTGGCTCTCACTAAATTATAATGATTTGTGGAACCTATAACCTTTGTCAGAATATCCGTAACCCCGAGGGTCTCCAGGACTGCTCTTACTGTCCCACCAGCAATTACACCTGTTCCAGGAAGGGCTGGCTTTAAAACTACTTTTGAAGATTTAAAACAGCCAATAACCTCATGGGGAATGGTATTATTTATAAGAGGTATTTCCTTTACACTTTTTTTTGCCTTTTCCACT
>JBBFMJ010000025.1:0-12196 GCA_037478515.1 Thermoanaerobaculia bacterium | reverse complement strand
AATTTTTAGGTTCCAAGAGTGATGGAATTAAAACCGTCTCTGAAACCATTCTGGAAGGACAGGTAAGGGCTGTAATTGGCACTATGACTGTGGAAGAGATTTATAAAAACAGGGCTGGCTTTGCAGAAGCAGTGGAAAGGGCAGTAAAAGATGACTTTGACCGCCTAGGGCTTATTATGATTTCCTTTGCTTTAAAAGATATAAGTGATACTCAAGGGTACCTGGATGCTTTATCCCGACCAAAGATTGCCCTTGTTAAAAGGGATGCAGCCGTTGCCCAGGCAGAAGCAGACAGGGATTCAGCAATTCAGGCAGCTCAGGCAAGAAAGGAAGCAGAAATAGCCCGCCTTAAAGCAGAGGCAGAGATTGCCAAAGCAATGTGGGAAAATGAAGCCAAAAAGGCAGATTCTCAGGTGGAAGTTAACAGAAAAAAAGCCCATGCTGATTCTGCTTATGAAATTGAAAGGTTTAAAATTGCCCAGGTCTTGAAAAAGGAAGAGCATACTGTAAGGGTGCTGGAGAAAAACAATGCCATTCAACTGGAAGAGCTTGAAATCCAGAGAAAAGAAAAGGAACTTCAGGCAAATGTATTAAAACCAGCTGAAGCAAAGAAAATTCAAATTCAAAAGGAAGCAGAAGGGGAAAGCTTTAAGATTTTGGAAGAAGCAAAAGCAAAGGCAGAAGCAGAAAGGTTAAATTCTGAAGTGGAAGCAGAAAAAATCACAAAACTTGGAAAGGCAGAAGCCACTTCACTTTCTCTTAAAGCAGAGGCATATAAAAATTATAATGAAGCAGCCATTAAACAGATGGTGCTGGATATACTTCCAGAACTTGCAAAAGCCATTTCAGAGCCCTTATCCAGAGTTGAAAAGATTGTAATCATTGGCTCCGATGCCCAGGGAACGGGAAAAATTACAAAGGGGGTCTCTGATATAATAAGCCAAGTTCCAGAAGTGGTGGAGGCACTTACAGGTATTGACATAAAGAAGACCATAAAAGATAAACTGGAAAAATAAAAAGGAGATAATATTGTGATATCAGAAAGGGCAAGAAGGATCGGGGTATCGCAAACCCTGAAAATTTCAGAAAAAGCAAAGCAGATGAAGAGGGAGGGAATAGATGTAATTGACCTTTCCGTGGGTGAACCTGACTTCCCTACCCCTTTAAATATCAAAGAAGCAGCAAAGAAAGCCATAGATGAAAACTTTACCAGATACACTGCTTCTGATGGAATAGTGGAGCTAAAAAAAGCCATAATTGAAAGGATAAAAGAGGACTATGGGCTTGAATATAATTTGGATGAAGTCCTGGTCTCCTGCGGGGCAAAGCATAGTTTATACAATGCCATCCTTGCAATTGTGGAAAAGGGAGATGAGGTAATTGTGCCATCTCCTTACTGGGTTTCTTATCCTGAAATGGTTTCTCTTGCTGATGGAAAAACAGTTTTTTTAGAAGCTCTGGAAGAAAATAATTTTTGTATTACTCCAGAACAACTGAAAAGTGCCATTTCCCCTTCCACAAAGGCAATAATTTTAAATAATCCATCAAATCCAACTGGTGCTGCATATTTGAGGGAAAATTTGGAAGCCCTGGCAAAAATTTTGGAAGAAGAAGATATAATTGTAATTTCTGATGAAATCTATTCAAAACTTGTCTATGACGACTACAAGTTTATAAGTTTTCCCACTTTTTCTGAAAAAATAAAAAATAAAACGATTTTAATAAATGGGGTCTCCAAAGCATATTCTATGACTGGCTGGAGGATTGGATATGCTTTAGGTCCAAAGGAGATAATTGATGCCATGTCTAAAATTCAATCCCATGCCACTTCCAACCCCACCTCCATTTCACAAAAAGCAGCCCTGGAAGCCCTTAAGGCACCCCAGTTTGAAGTAAACAGGATGGTTCAGGAGTTCCAAAGGAGAAGGAATTATGTCCTCCAAAAACTTGAAACTATTGAAGGGATTTCCTGTGCAAAGCCAAAGGGTGCCTTTTATGTCTTTCCCAATGTGGAAAGTTTTTATGGAAAAGAAGGGAAAGGAATGGTGATAAGAAATTCCTATGGAATGGCTTATTATCTTTTAAAGGAAGCAAGGGTAGCAATTGTCCCTGGAGCTGCCTTCGGGCAGGATAAATGCATCAGGATTTCCTATGCCACTTCTATGGAAAACTTAGAAAAAGGGATGGAAAGGATAAAAGAAGCCCTCCTCAATTTAAAGACCCCAAAGAAAGTCAAAAAATTAAAACTGAAAAATTATTTCACCAGAGAGATGAAGGATCCTCCCATAGAGACAGGCATTACAAAGGAAAGGTGGGAAGGAATTTTAAAAGAAGGGCTTTCTTACTTCAAACCTGAAAATTACTATGAATGGAATGTAAATATAAATGGGCTGGTAATTCAACTCAGAACCAACGTAGGGCACCTTTACGAATTCTGGATGGAAAACTGGTATCCAGCCCAACTGGAAGAAAATATTGAACCCCACGGAATAATTTATGCCATAGATGGGGTACAGGGAAGGGAGCTTTACGGTTTTTACAATTTTGATACAAAATCAGCCATAATTTTTAATTGTGATAGATATGGTTTTTTGAGGAAAGTAGCCCTCTATCTTACCAATGATTTAATGGGCAAGGTCTTTGAGGTCCATGGAGTAAGGGCTTTTTCTCTTGACTGGGAAGGGCTTGGAATTCTGCTTTTGGGTCCCAAGGGCACAAAAAAGACAGAAATTTTTTATTCCCTCCTCAAAGAAAAAGAGGCAATGCTCCATTCAATTGATTTTTCCTTCATAAGGTATGGAAAAGGAATTGCTGCAGCAGACCAGCCAGAGAGAAAAATTTTCATTCCCACAAACCACGCAGAAAATTTCCCTGAAGTCCTTCCAAAACTCTTTGACTTATCCCCCTGTGAAAATGTGGTAATGAAAAAGGAATATTGCGAAAATTCAAAATGTCTCCTCGAAGACAACTGCCGTCTGGACAGGGGCTCCCCTTACTGTTTTAAAGGTACTTCTGATTCCCACTGCTTACTGGACCCATACTGGATTGGAGGGATGAAGAAACACTGCAAAAGAATAGATGTAAGGTATGTTTTTATTTTAACCAAGGACCCCCTGGCACCTGCTGTTAAAGAAATGGAGACAGAAGAGGCAATAAAAGCCCTTGAGCTCTCTTCAGAAATGGAAGGAAACAGGCCTTTAAGTTTCTATAATCCTTATATTTTTTCAGAAGACAATGAAAGGATAGAAATGGAAAGGAGGTTTTTCAGGAAACTTTTCAAAATTGCCAGGGTATATTCAATAAATTCAGGAAAACTTTCTCTGGAAGAATCTTTAAAAAACCTTAAAAATCTTATAAAATAGAGGGAAATATGGCATACGATGAGAAAGCATATAAAGAATTTGTAGAACAGCTCCTACCCCTTCTTAAAGGGAAAAACATAAGGGAGGTCTCCATTTCCTGGCTCAGACCCAGGGCAGAAGAGTTTGGAACCAGGACAAAATATGGCTCTTATGGATGGAGGTCTTTTATCTCAAACCGCCTGGCAAATAAAACGGTCTATCTGGGAAGTGAAAGGGTTCGCCTTCCAAACCCTGATGCTTTTCAACTGAATTTAATTGAAAAGGCACCCGAGGAACTGAGAAAGGTTTTACATTACATAAAAACCCTTCCCTTTTATCATATAAAAAGACAGATGGGAAACAATTCAGAATACAATCCAAAATGTGATCTCTATGTATGCTGCTCTGATCCAAAGAATTATAGAATTGGCTATATGTGGGCAAATACCCTTCATGACCTTTCCTCAAAGCCAGGTCCTGAATTTATTATGATTCATATTCCTGAAGAACATCAAATGAGGCAGCAAATTTTGACCTTCCCTGAGTATAATTTAAACATTGCCTTAGGAACCGATTATATGGGTGAAGATAAAAAAGGGTTCTTAAGACAGGCAATGTGGTGTGCTGATGAACAGGGAATGCTGGGGCTCCATGCAGGGACAAAAATTGTCTATGTCAGGGATGTTAAAACTGAAAAGATTAAAAAATATGGGGTATTTCTATTTGGAATGACTGCCACAGGAAAGTCCACCTGGTCCTGCCATCAATTAGGGCTTGACCACAGGAAGGGGGAAAAAGTAGAAGTGGCTCAGGATGACATTGTATTTTTGAAAAAGGATGGAAGTGCCCTTGGAACTGAGCAGGGTTTTTATGTAAAAACAGATATAATTCCAGAGCAGCAGGAAGCAATGTACTGGGCACTCATTGACAGGACTGCCCTCCTGGAAAATGTTATGATAGATGCCAACGGGGAAATAAACTTTCAGGACGAGGAACTCTGTGCCAATGGAAGGGCAATAATCTTCAGAGATAAATTAAGGGTTAAAAGGGATGGAAAATTTATACCCATTTACTCCCCTTCCATAGACCTTCCCCCTCTGGATGAAATGGATGGCTTGGTCTTTGCTTTCATCACTAGAAGAAATACTATTATGCCCTTTGCCCAGGAACTCACTCCTGAGCAGGGTGTTCTGGCATACCTTTTTGGGGAATCTACACATTCCTTTGCCACAAATCCTGCAAAGGCAGGAGAATCAGTCAGGATTGTTGGAACCGATGATTTTATAATTGGTTCCAGGGCAAGAAAGGTAAATAAATTTTATGAAATTGTTATGCACCTGGTTCATCAATATCCAGGAAAGGTAAAATTTATGCTTTACAATACAGGAGGAATTGGAGAAATCTTGGAAGAATATGAAGAAGGTGGGAAAAAATTGAAAAAACTGATAAGAAAGGTCTCCCGAGTCCCCATTGAACTAATGGCTGCAATTCAAAGGGGTGATTTGAGAGGAACCAATAAATATGAACCAACCCTATTGGGAACTAAGGGAATTGTCTCTGTGGAAGGGAGAACCCTATCTGAATATGATTTAAAAAACTTCTACTCGGAAGAAAAAATTAAATTTTATATAAAGGAACTGGTAGATGGAAGGAGAAAATGGGTGGAAGAAATTGCCAAGGAGGGTTTGAAACCAGAGATTTTACAGGCAGCAGAAAGGTCCTTTCAAATTGCCAGGGATATGGATCTGGAAAAGAAAAAAGAGGTGGTTTTTGTAAGTGATGAAACAGTTTCCAGGCCTAAAAGGCCAGGGGTCTGGAGGTGGAGATAAAATACCCTATTTTAGTTAGTTGAATTTTTTGTTATAATATCAAAAAAATTGAGGGAGTGTTTTATGCAAAAGATTTTGCTGGTTGACGATATGAGAAACTTTCTGGATCTGGAAAAGTCATTCCTTAAAAGGGCGGAGTGTAGAATCTATACTGCCACCACTGGACTGGAAGCAATTAAGGTAGCAAAGACAGAACTTCCAGATATTATTATGCTGGATGTGGAGATGCCTGAGATGAATGGAATTGAAGCCACCAGAATTTTAAAAAATGATCCCCAGACCAAGGGAATTCCCATTGTAATTGTTACCAGTTTAGACAATATGGAAGAAAAAGCAAAATTGGCGGGATGCGATGCTTTTTATAGAAAACCCATAGATGAAGATACCTTTCTTCAGGTTATCCAGTCCTTTATTGAACTTAAGATAAGAAAATTCCCCAGAGTTCCTCTGAATGTCCCAGTAAAGATAAAGGAAAACAGCTCCCTTTTTGAAGGAGAAATTTTAAATATTTCCCTAAATGGGGTCTATTTAAAGAGTGATTACAGGCCCTTTCTGGGCTCTCTGGTAGAGCTTTTCTTTTCCATACCCATAGATGGAGAGGAAAAACAGATACAGACCCTTGCCTATGTGGTAAGGCAGGACAAGGAAGGTTTTGGATGTGCCTTTTTTGACCTTTCCACTGGAGCTGAAATTTATATCAAAGAATATATAAAAAAGAACAAAGATAAGGCAGAACAATTTTAAAATAATAAGTTTTTTTAACAAGGAGGTAAAAAAATGGAAAAGGTGAAGTATCTTTATCTTTTCAGTAAGGACAAGGACTGGGAGGAAGATTTTGATGATGAAATAGATGAGGATTTTGAGGAAGAAGATTGGGATGATGAGGATTTTGAAGAGGAAGAGGAGGAAGAGGAAGAAGAATGGGAAAATTAAAAACCTTCTTTAATTTATGATAAAATAATTGATGATGCAAAAGACCTTAAAGATTCTGGCTCAAATACTTATTATAATCGTAGTTGCCCTGGTCTCCACCTCTTTGGAAAAGTTAGCCCAGCTTCCCCTGTTTCATGTAATCCCTGGAGTTTCCCTTTTTTTCCCCCTAACTGCCTGGATAATAATTTCTTTTTACCTTTTTGGTTTTACAGCAGCAGGCGGGATTATCTTGGGTTCCATCCTGGCTCCCTGGAACCCCCAGGCACCAATTCATCAAACTTTTATAAATGGGCTTATACATTGCATAGAAGGTATAATCCCCTATTTAATCCTGAGAGGAAAAGGGGAAGATGTATCCCTTCAAAAACATTCCACCCTTATCAAATTTTTAGGTTTAGGACTTCTTCTGGGAACCTGGATTAATGCTTCCTTTGGAAGTTTGTTCCAATATTTAAGGTATAAAGATCTTTCAGGTGATATGATCCTGAGGTGGTTTTCTCGCTGGACTTCTGACCTCATTGCTGCCTTTGCCTTTGCCCTCCCAATCCTTTTTTTAATACAGCCATTACTTTTAAAAATTCCAGAAAAGATAAAAAACTTATTTTTAGATAAAATACATAAAAAACCCTTCACCTTTAAAGCCATAAAAATCAAACTAACAGTTAAGGAGTATTTTCTCTTTACAGCTGTATTCTTACTCTTCTGGTCCCTCATATTTATCTCCTTTTCTGCTTCCTTTGAAATCACTCTTATATGGTTTTCAACCCTTTTTCTCTTCCCAGTGCTCTATATTGCCATAAAAGGTGGTTTTAAAGGAAGTATGTATTTTACTGCCATAACAGCCCTGGGGCTTCTATTTTTAATATTTTTTCATGGAATACCAAAAGAAGACCCCGTTCTGCTGATTACCTTTCATTTAAACCTTTTAATGATATTCTTTGCTGGCTCTGCTGCTGGAATTCTTTCAGAGGCAAATTTTTTAAAAATTTCTGAAATAAAAAAACTTCATCAATTTGCATCCCAGATGGTAATTAAAAAAGCAGCTCCAGAAGTCCTTCAGGAACTTGCTAAAACACTTATTGAAACCCTTCAGTTGAAGGGTATTAGAATTTTTCCTGTGGAAGGCAAACCCCAGAACTGGCCTGAAGATTTAAAAGTTGATGGGGATGAGGCAAAGGAGACAATGCTAATAAAAGCAGATGGGATGACCTTTGGAACCTTAGAACTTATCAAAAATGATCCCAATCCTTTCTCTGAAAAATCCATAAATATTGCAGAATCTGTAATAAGACAGGCAGCCATTGCTCTGGATAATTCAAGGATTTATGAAAATTTAGAATTTAAAGTTAAAGAACTGAAAGCCCTCTTTGATGTGGCAAAAGCCCTCCTGGTTACTCTGGATATAAATGAAATACTCAAAAGGACCATAACAAGTTTATCCCAGGCCTTTCACCTTTCCATTGCCTATATTTTTTTAAAAAATAAAGACAACACCCTCTCCCTAAAAGCATCCTCAGGGGTCGAACCAGAAAAGATCACTATAAAAACCTTAAAACCAGGGGAAGGGATTATTGGCTCCTGCTTTCAAACAGGGAAGGTGAGGTATTCTCCCAATGTAAAGGAAGACCCTGACTATATTGAAATGAACCCGGGGATCCACTCCCAGCTTGCCATTCCCTTATCTATCAAAGAAGAAGTCATAGGAGTTTTAAGTTTAGAAAGTTACCTTCCCGATGCCTTCAGGGCAGAAGACATTCAATTGATAAAAGCAGTTTCAGCCCAGCTTGCCCTGGCCATAAGGCAGGTCCAACTCCATACCGAACTGGAACAGGCACATATAACATTAAAGGACACCTATTTTGAAACTATGCAAGCCCTCTGTAATGCAGTGGAAGCAAAGGATAAATATACCCAGGGGCATGTTGAAAGAACAGCCACCTATGCCCTGGAAGTGGGAATCCGTATGGGGCTTTCTGAAGATCAACTGGACAACCTACGACTTGCCTCTATGCTCCACGATATAGGGAAAATAGGAATTCCTGAGGATTTGCTTCAAAAATCCTCCTATCTTACACCAAGGGAAAGGGAAATTATAAAAAGACATGTAGATATAGGGGTTCAAATCCTCCAGGAAATTGATTTTTTAAAACCAGCCATACCTGCCATATATTACCATCAGGAATGGTATTCTGGCTATGATGGAGTTGAAAGTTTTGGATATCCTGTTGGAATTAAAGGGGAAGAAATTCCCATTGAAGCTAGAATAATTGCAGTAGTGGATTCCTTTGATGCAATGACTTCCACCAGACCTTACAGAAAAGCCCTTTCCTGGGATGAGGCAGTTAAAAGGTTGATAATTGAAAAGGGAAGACAGTTTGATCCAGCCATAGTGGATATTTTTATAGATATCCTTCAATCTTCTTATAATTATCGGCTTCCATCAGAACTAAGGTACCTTATGCTTCTTCCACCCCTTAAAGGAAAGCCACCTAAAGGATATGAACTTCCAGAACCCTGGCCACCTAAAACCAATTAAGAAAAGGAGATTTTATGAAATATTTTCTTTTATTTTTTTTATTTTCTATGAATCTGTTTTCTGAAATAAAGTTGCCTTTTCAAATCCACCAAAAAAAACTGGGAAATGGCCTCACTGTGGTGGCAGTCCCCTTGAATACTCCAGATATAATTGCCTTTTATACTGTGGTGAGGGCTGGTTCCAGAAACGAAGTGGAAGAAGGTAAAAGTGGCTATGCTCATTTCTTTGAGCATATGATGTTTAGAGGGACAAAAAATTATTCTTCAGAAGAATACAATAGAATTTTAAAAGAGATGGGAGCCGATTCCAACGCCTACACCACCGATGATTTTACCTGCTATCACATAGTTGCTCCCAAAGAAAACCTGGAAAAAATCTTTGAAATTGAATCAGACAGGTTTATAAATTTAAATTATTCCAGAGAGGACTTTCAGAAGGAAGCAGGGGCAATCCTTGGGGAGTACAGAAAATCTGCCTCCAGTCCCTTCTTTGCGCTATTTGAGAAGATGCAGGCAACTGCTTATGAAAATCACACCTACAGACATACCACTATGGGATTTCTTGAAGACATTTTAAAGATGCCAGAGGAATATGAATACAGCATTGAATTTTACAAAAGGTATTACAGACCAGACAATATTGCAGTAATTGTAGCAGGGGATGTAAAAAAAGAAGAGGTATTTGAAATGGCTGAAAAATACTTTGGAAATTTTGAAGGAAAAGCCAATATAAAACAGGTTCCAGAAGAACCAGAACAAAAATCTCAAAAAAGGTCAGAAATCCAGTGGAAATACCAGACCCTCCCCTTTTTATTTATTGGTTTTAAGGGTCCAAAATTTGAGACAGAAACCTTGGAAAATGTTGCCCTGGAAGCAATTTCAGAAATTGCCTTTGGAGAGATTTCACCTCTTTATGAAGATGTGGTAATTAAGACCCAGCAGGCGGATTTTATAGAAGCATTCTGGGAACTTCACAGAGATCCTTATCTATTTTTCATTCTTTTGAGATTAAATGATAAGGAAAAATTGGAAGAGCTGGAAGAAAAAATCTTTAAAACCCTTGAGGATATTCAAAAAAAAGGGGTTTCAAGGGAAGAGCTGGAAAGGGTAAAATCCAGAAAGCTTTACTCTTTTCTTTCTTCCCTAAATACTCCATCCAGGGTAGCCAATGCCTTGGCTGAATTTTATGCCTTATCTGGTGACTTCTCTACTCTTCAAAATTATATAAATCTTTATAAAAAACTGGACAACTCAGCAATAAAAAATGTGGCAAAAAAATATTTAAACAAAGAAAACAGTACCGTGGTAATACTTTATCAAAAGGAGAACCCATGAGGATTTTTATCTTTTTCCTATTTATCCTTTCAGGAATGGTAATCTTTACAAAAACTCTTTATCTGGAAGACAATACTTCTCCTACCATAGTTTTAAGGATTCAATTCTTTGCAGGGTCCGAAGATGATCCACCAGGTAAAAAAGGGCTTGCAAATCTGGTTGCCCAGATGATAATAGAAGGTGGGACCAAGGGAAAAACCTATAGCCAGGTTCAGAAGGAATTATGGCCCCTGGCAGCAGATTACTATGTTATTGTGGATAAGGAGACCACCACCTTTATTGGAGAAGTTCATAGGGATAATTTTAACAAATTTTATAAAACCTTCAAGGATCTTATTCTGGAGCCAAGATTTGATAAGGAGGACTTTTTTAGAATAAAAAAGAAAATAATAAATTATCTGGAAAAGGATTTAAAAAGTGGAAGGGATGAGGAACTGGGGAAGGAAGTTCTTCAACAGGCAATTTATAAGGGACACCCTTACGAACATCCCGTAATTGGGTTAAAAGAAGATCTGGAAAATATATCCCTTCTGGATGTAAAGGCATTTTATGAAGAAATGTATAGATATTCCAATTTAAAGATAGGAATTGGTGGTCCTGTAAATGAAACTTTAGTAAAGAAAATAGAAAAGGATTTTGCAAAACTAAAAACCAAATTGGCAGCATCTCAAAAGATAATTTTTCCAGAAAAACCAGTGGGTATGAATTTTTTACTTGTGAAAAAAGATACTATGGCTTCTGCAATTTCCATTGGTTTTCCCTTAGAGATAAATCGTTCAAGCCCTGACTTTATTCCTCTTATGGTTGCTACATCCTATCTGGGGGAACACAGAACCTTTAATGGAATTTTAATGATAAAAATGAGGGAAAAGAGGGGTTTAAATTATGGAGATTATGCTTATCCGGAACATTTCCTTCAGGATGGTGGCTCCACCTTTGCTCTTCCTAACATACCCAGAAAACATCAATATTTTTCCATATGGATAAGGCCTGTGGCAAAGGAAAATGCTCTCTTTTCTGTAAAGATGGCTCTTTTTGAATTAAAAAAACTCATAGAAGAAGGCATTCCGGAAAAAAATTTTTATGAAACAGTAAACTTTCTTAAGGGTTATTCAAAGTTATGGGTTCAATCCTTGACCAGAAGATTGGGCTACCTTATGGATAGTGATACCTATGGCTATACAGATTTTATAAAAGAGATAGACCAAAGATTGAAAAATTTAAAGAGGGAAGAGGTATCTGAAGTGGTAAAAAAATATTTAACCTGGGAAAACCTCCATATTGTCATAATCCATCCAGAACCCGAAAAAATTAAAAAACTTTTAGAATTGAAGGTTCCAACACCCATAACCTATCAAACTCCCAGTACTCCTTGTGAAGTCCTCGAGGAAGACAAAATTTATGAAAGCTTTGAACTGAAACCTTCCAGAATTGAAATAATAAATGCAGAAAACCTATTCCTAAAGTAGATGTATCTTATTTTTTTAACCCTTTTATATTTTTTCAACAATGATTCCGAAGAAAAAATAATTGAAAAAGTCCTAAAATTTTCCCCTCCTGAATTAAAAATCATAGTGGAAGATAATTATGATAAATTTAAAAAAGGGATGGAGGATGGGAGAAGGACAAACTTAAAATTTGAGGAACTGGAAAAAAATATTAGAAGCTTATGCCTGCATTTCAAAGAAAAAAAACCCGTGGAGGATTTTATATATGAACTGGGAAAACTTTCAATTCAAATAGTAAAAAATACCTACTCTCTACCAATGGAAGAGGACAGGGTTTTTCATCATATAAAAAAGGATTTCCCCCTTTATCTGGAAAAAAAACTGGGGAAATTTCCTGTGGTCTTTTATGGATTTAGCAGAGAACTCTTCAGAGGAGATATTAAAAATTACATAGAAAAGGAATCCAGAGATAAAAAGGAATATACAAACCTTTTAAAATATGGATATCTCAAAGGAGATATTTTGCTGAACCGCTTTAATTTTGACGATAGATCCAATGCCTTTGGCGTAGGGCAGATTATAACAAACAAATCCTTTTCCCTGATATTGAATATATGGTATTATATATGGATAAGAAACGGGGGTCGGTGGGTGCCCCTGAAACCCCACCAGACAAATAATAAATTATGGGTGTTGGAATATGGTTATTAAAATAAATAGAGCATTAATTTCAGTTTATTACAAAAATGGTTTGCCAGATTTTGCAAAAAGTTTA
>JBBFMJ010000024.1:0-12196 GCA_037478515.1 Thermoanaerobaculia bacterium | reverse complement strand
AAGAACTTCTACACCTGTTAATACTTTAATAAGTGTTGATTTTCCTGCTCCATTTTCCCCTACAATTCCAAAGGACTCCCCCTCCTTTAAGGATAAATTTATATCCTTTAAAGCAACCACTTCCCTGTGCTTTTTTTTTCCTGTAAAAAATTCAAAAAATCTCGCTTTTTGAGAAGGATAAAGTTTATAGATTTTACTTAAATTTTCAATTTTTAATAGCTCTTCCATCCAGAAATTATAATGTTAAAAATATAATTTGCCTATCTTATAGAAGGGACAATGAAAATGGGATCCTGGGTCTTGTTATCCACCTGAGAAATATAAGCAAAGGTCTTTCCAGAACCTTCCACAATAACAGAGCAATCCCTAAATGATGAAACCTTAAATTTTTCAATTAATAATTTATCCCAGTTTATCTGAATTGCCATAGTAGGATAGGGCATATATTCCTGAAATTGTGAGAGGAGATTTCCATCCTTTGAATAAAGGGAAACAGTTATGGTATTGGGTGTCTCTGATTCTGCATTAAGCAGCCCTAAATTTGCCCTGAAATTTTCATCTATGGTTATTCCACTGAAAACCAATCTCTTCCCATAAGTTGCAGCTCCATTTACAAAATCAAGCCCTGAAACAAACTGCCCGTAGGTTCCCTGTGTGCCCAGATCATTATAAGTCCTGGTGGAAATTATGGGATTCTTGGACATATTGTATTCGGGATAAGCAATTAAAAAACCTGCTTCGTTTTCTGCCAGCCCTTTAAACTGCGATAAAATGTCTTCCACTATAAGGGAACCATTTTTTGGAATTGGACCTATCCTTGTGGTTTTTTTAAAGTTTTCATATCCATATCTATAATAATCCACCAGCAAACTTAAATCAGCAGAAGCAGGGTTGTAAATGTTTAAATCACTTCTCCAGTTGGTGTTTCCAGTTCCTTTGGAATGGGCAACACCCATTATTAAAACTTTTGAGTAGGGCTGGATCTGATCATTTACAAAGGAAGCATCTCCCGTTATGTTATCCACAACAGAACCCCAGGCAACAAAATCTGCCTTTGAATTGGATTCCACTTTAATTGTAAAAGCTCCAATATTTCCAGAATGGCCTGTCTGGGATGCAATATCATCCAGCTGGGTGATATTATAAGGAGCAAGGACTCTGGTTATCTTTGAACCAGAGGGAAATCCCTGCTCATCAATTAAAGTTATTACCAGTTCATTATAGGAAGAGGAGACATTTGCAAGCCCCATATTGGCTCTGTATTTTTCATTTTTTGCCATACCAGCCAGATAGGCAGGAATATCCCCGGAGGTTCCTCTGGTCTTACTGGAAACAGGTATTCCTGGAACAAACTGACCATAGGTTCCTAAACTGCCCTGATCATTGTATATTCTTGCAGAAACAAAGGGAGCAGTGGAAGAACTGAATTCAATTAAAAATCCAGCTCTCTGGTATCCTTTGAATTCAGGAAATAGATCACTACTTAAAACATCTACAACAGTCAAAGAACTCAAAGGAGAAAGAGATACCTGTGCCTGTGGTGGTACTTCATTTTCTGTATCTGCCTTTAAAAGTTTAATGGTAAGGGTCTGGGATTCTGAAGAGGGGTTTTGCAGAAACAGGTCTGTCTTCCAGAAAGTTCCATTGGCACCAGGGGAATGGACAGCAATGGGTATGGAATAGGCAGAAAATTGTGGTGGTGGAGGAGTTGACTGTCCCACATCCACAGAAAAATTTGGATTTGTAACTGTTGCATTTTGAACCTGGATATTGAAAGGAATTTTTGTTCCAGAGAAGGAGCTATCCACAAAAACTGTAAAGGGAGCAGAGGCAGTTTTCCCAGGCAGGATTGCATAGGTTCCCTGGCTTAAAATTTGGACTTTTGGCTCACTGCTTGTAAGGGTTGCCTGAGACATTTGAAGAGCAGTGGTGCTTTCATTTTTTAATGTAACGTATAAGGTTTGTTCTTTCCCAGTTTCCAGATAATTGGGATCCGAAGAACCAGTGACATAATAACTCTGATAACTTAAGGTTATGGTAGTGGTGGTGGAGGAAGAAACTTTTATGGTAATCTGATAATTAAAAGGAGTAGAACTACAGGAAGATGTTATAGTTAAGGGAAAATAATAATTTCCAGTTGGAGCATCACTGGACAGAGAAAAGGTAAAGGGAGTTGTATTTCTTGCTGACTGTCCTGCTTTTATGGTACCAAAATTTACCTTTTTGGTCCCCAGGGTAATATATGCTTCTTTACTTGCATCCTCTGAAATTTCTGCCACCACATTAGTGGCATCGGTTCCACCGGTGTTTTGAATTTCAAAGGTGAATTGAACGCTATCCCCTGGATTTACAACCCCATCAGCAGTGCTATCAGTTATCTGCAAGCTATTGCTTTTATAGGCAAGATAACAGGGCTGGGGCTGACTACCACCAGTGGATGCCTTTACTGTAAAATCTAAATCCTTTACGAAATTAAAATCAGGGATGCTTAATCTTAATTTTAACTTTGGACAGGTGGAATCATCTCCTGAGCAAAAGTTTCCATTTATCGAAAGCATAAAATCTTCCAGTGCCCAGTTTTCCTCACCAGCATTTAAAGTATAGTAAACAGTATCGTAAGTTATTTCCACATTGGGATTTGAATCCCTCACTGAAAGAATTGCAGGAACTTGATTTGCAGTTGAGGATCCAGCATTTTTTAATTTGAAATTAAAGGTGATACAGGCAGCTTGATCCGTTGTTCCTTCATAAATATCAGGATGGAGGTCCCTGCAATTTCCGCCGCATACACAATGTTTTTCATCCACATATTGGAATACTATATTGGATAAATCATGATTGAATGAGTAAATCCAGCACCCTTCATCGGAAGTTATATCAGCAGTAAAGGTGACAAGCCCTGAAGTTCCATCAGGGGCATCAAAAGTAAACTCTTTATAAGTGGTGGAATTAACCAGGATGTTTCCATAATTTTGACTGCTCACATTCCAGGTTATGTCTGTTCTATTTGAAGAAAGTGTAACATTTACATTATTCCCCGTTGCATCTCCAATATTTTTTAAATATAGCTTTAAGGTATAGGTGGTGCCACTTTTTGAAAGGGTTGAATCCTGTCTTATAATGAAGGGATAAAGAGCTGTTCCACTCAAAAGGTCCACATTTCTATATTCTGCAGGGGTTTCGCTTACATAAGGATTCTCTTTAAGGTATAAACTTATAAAATTAAATTTATTGCAGTCCCCGGAATAAGTATAAGGATAGTTTACAGTTTGAGAACCTCCATTTGCCGGAATGCTGGAAAATGATTGAGTTGGATTTGGGAAACTCACATCTTTTGTATAAGGAGTCAAGGTTAAAGAAAAACTCTGGGAAGCCACATTTCCTGTGTTTGTATATTTTACATCCAAACTGTTGGAAGAGACATTTTTTGTTATGGTTCTGGAAAGTATTGCACGGGGTTCATTTATTGTCAAAGAAAAATTCAAGGTGAAACTACCCTGAGAAGAAGTTACATTTAAAGTAAGGGGTACACTCCCTGGCTGAGCAGATGGTGAAACTGTTATATTATAATAGGCATCCTTTGTGGTTTGGGGACTTATAGTTCCATAACTCTGGGTATCGGGAGAGTTTACCTGTATATAAGATGTATTTGAGGATACAAGTTTTGCCTGCACATTATTTGCTGCAATATTTCCTATATTTTTTAAAGTAATTTTTAAACTCTGGTTTGAAGCTCCAGGGTCAAAACTCTTTGGAGTGTAATCATAAAGAACTATATTGGCATAATCCCCACAATTTTCCACTTTAAAAAGTTCTAAATTTGTTCTGGCTACCCTGTATACATAGGAGATTCCATTATAAGGAATTCCCACCATTATGTTATCCACTTCCTGATCGCAATATACACTGCTGGAGGAGAAGGGATCCACAACTGGTGAAAGTGTGCTTTTATCCAGTATAAGAACTCCACCAGTAGTTACACACTGCCCCAAAGAGAGATAAATATATAAATCGTCTACATAGACACCCATTGCTTGCGAATAATTATAATTTGAATATCCTCCCAAATAACTGCCCGAAGGAACACTATAAATTTTTAACCCCCCCGAGGTGGTATTCAGATAGATCTTTCCATCTTTGAAAAATAAGCCATAACCCTTATCGCTGGTTGAAAACATTTGGGAAACACTGGAAGGAAAACCTGTAACATCATATAAGGCAAAACCACTTATTGAAGAAATTATTGCCACATAAACTTTTCCCTGCCATTCAAAACCAATAAGGTTTGAAGGATTTGAAAGGAAAGTCCCACTGGCAATACTGTATGTGGGAAGGCCATTTCCATCATTGCAATTATTAGGAAGGGCTGAATCTGAATAATCTGCATAACTATACTGTGCCTTTGCAATGATGGCATACCTCTTGGAGCCAATGACAATTGGGGCAACCAGTGGAGCAGATACATTTTCAACAAAACCAACACAAACAGGGCTGGATGGTGTGCTTATATCATAAGCTCTCAAGCCCTTGCAGAGGGTTGGAAGAAAAAGCAAGGTATCCCCCGGGAAATAATTCATATTTTTTGATACCCAATCCACATCTCCACAAGAAAAATTCTTTTCTGTATTACCCACACCAATGGGATTTGAAGGATCCTGAACATTGTAAACTTTCACCCATCTTGTTCCATTTACATAAAGAAAACCATTGGGTGTATAAACTGCCTCTGAAGGAGCATATCCAGTTTCAGTGGGAAGATCTTTTACAAAGGTAAAATCACAGGTGGAGCCAAAGGATAGGGTACAGAAAAGAAATAAAAATAAAGTTTTATATAACATAAATTACCCCTTTTTAAATGATAAAGCGGACGACCCAGGAAGGTCGTCCGCTTTTTTGTTTTTCCTTACTAAAGAATTAGTGAGTTGGAACTGGAACAAAACCGCCTATACCAGCATTCCACTGCAAGGAACAACCATTAAGCCATGCAGATGCAGAGAAGCCTACAGTATATCTGTTCAATGCACTGTATCTTACATTGACCCAGGACTGGTCCCAAGAATTTCCATAACCAAAACCAAGGTCGTGAGCTGAATCTGTGTCGAAAGCCACTGCAATCCATCCAGATTCGTCTGGGAGTGGGAAGGTATTGGCTTCGCTGACCTGTGTCCTCTGGGCTTCGAGGAAGAGTGCATCAAAACCAGCGGCGCCCCAGGGACCAGATGGTCCTGTTCCACCACCTAAGGTGTTTTCTTCTTCATCATAGGCAACAAGGTCTGGTCTGTGTAAGCCATAGAGACCATGGATATAGTCATACAATAATGTATAAACTCCGCCCATCCCTGGCCACTGACAGGGACCTGAGAAGGCATAGGGACCCCAACCATCATAGTGAGATCTCCAGACATCTACCCAGGTGCCACCATCAAAGGCAGCATTTCCAATGTAGCGGAAAGCCCACCAGACAGGCAGTGGTTCTCTCAAATCCCTATTTGCTGTTCCAGCAAACCAGATGTTATATCTGTTGTAGAAAGTAATAACACCAGCGTTGATAAGATCTGCAGGTGTCATACCCCAGGTGTGGCCTGTGCAGGTATTGGCTTCACCAAAGGCTTCAATGTGAACTGCTGGGGTTCCATCGGACTGCATATTGGCATAGTCATAGTAAATGATATCGCCAATGAGGACGTTGGCATTTTCCATAACACCGTGGTCAACGCCAGCCACTGCTGCATCCACATCAAAAATCATTGGATAGTAGCACTGATACCAGGGATAAGCTCCGGAGCAGGTTAAGGAGTTGTCAATGGTCATATAGCCAACATAGTTGATGTTCCATCCATCATAAGAACCAATGGAAAGGAAGCATCTGATGGCATCCAGGAAAGCTCCACCTAAAGTGGTGTAGCAAGCAATGTCATTGAAGACACCATAGGGTCTTAAACACTGCTGAATAAGAGCACTGTCCTGACCAAAATATCTTCCATCACCATTGCAGTCCACCCATCCAGCTGTAAAGGTATAGGTTGCTGATGGGCAGGCATTGTTTGGAAGATTACCATTGACAAGGATGTCTCTCATAGAGAAGGTGACCACATCAAAGGGTGTTAAATAAATGTTGAAGTCAAGGACTGGGAGAGAGTCCACATTCCAAACTGTCACGTGAGCAACTGTTCTCCTGTCTCCAATGTTGACAATACCAATAAGTGTGTCAAGCCCTAAATTATTTTGAGAATCTACCTCAAAATAGGGAACAAGAAGAGTTGCTGCTGCATTTGCTCCAACATCACAAAGGGACCCACTGGGTGCCCAAAGTGCTGTGGTTGGTGGGACTGTCTGTGCAAAAACAAAACCACCAACTAAAAGTAAAAGAAAAAATAATTTTTTCATACTACCTCCTTAAAATTTTTTAAAATTTCAAAAAACAAACTTCTACCAAAAAATAAATCCTTTCTTTCGATGACCTCAGTCATCACCTCCTTTAAAAAAATTTGGCATAAAACCATAAAGTTTTTCATCGTATAATAATTTAGCATAAAAAAAATGGCTTGTCAAGTCCTTTTATGTTATAAAAGCATAAAATATCCTAACGAACGGATAATTCATAACTTTCATTTAAATAAACATCCAGATTTCCCCCATCTTTTTCCCCGCCATAACCAATTATCAAATCATTTCTTCCATCTTTGTTTAAATCCACAATATCAAGCCAGTAAGATCTTCCTCTTTTTACTAAACCCTCCACATTTGCTCTTTCAAAATTTCTGCCATCCTTATTTAGAAAAACAAAAATTTCTCCATTATCCAGGACAGAAACAATTTCTGGAAAACCATCACCATTTAAATCCCCCGATGAAACTGCTCTGAATTGAAAATAATCAACTCCTGCCTTTCTTTCATAAATTTTTTGGACTTCCCATCCTTCATTGAAATTATAAGCCACCAGAATTCCAGCAAGGTAAGCCTCTGAGGGGTCCATATCCTTTTCCTTTTTTAACCTTGCAGTCACATAAGCATAAATAATATCTTCCCTTCCATCTTTATTTACATCCTTTGCCTTCACAAAGTAAAGATAACTTTTGTCAGGTAGGGAATCTATTCTTTTTGGATGGAAACCCTCTCCTTTATATAAGAAAACTACCTCTTTACCACCAAGATCATTGCAGGATATTACAAAATCCATCCTTCCATCCGCGTCAAAATCTCCCAGATCCAAACTATCACCAAAACAGGGCGGATAATGGTGTTTATTTTCTACAATTAAAGGGATTTCTTTCCACTCTTCACCTTCTAATTTAAAAATCCTCTGCCTTATGGGATTTCTTTTCATAGTCCCAAGGGTAACAGGGCTTTCATTTAAAGAAACTATTTCTTCTCTTCCATCTCCATCAAAATCAAAAAATCTGACTACTCTTGAAGAAAATTTATCAGGATTTGGAAAGCCCCTGCTGAAATCCTCAAATTTTCCCTTTTCTTTCTGCAAAAGCACAAAAATTCTCCCACTGTGATTTGCAAAAACTATGTCTGGCAAACCATTTTTATCTATATCTGCTATATCCACGCCACCATAAGCATAGGGAAGGTTTGGAAATTCCACTTCTTTCCATTCTTTCCAGTTTCCTTTGCCATCCCCTAAAAATATAACGGGATAGTTATCTCCCCTTGGAGGAGGTGCAATTATGTCCAAATTTCCATCCATATCTATATCATCAATGCAGAGATTCTGTCTCCATAGGCCTTTCCTTTCAATTCCTGTAGTAGAGAGTTTAAATTTAAGAGAAGGTCCTTTCTCTACCTTCTCTTCCATTATTTTAGTGCTCTGGCAGGATACAAAAACTAAAACAAAAACTAAAAAAATCAAATTTTTCATCTTTTTCTCCTATAAATTTTTAAATATTATAACAAATCAGCAAAATTCTTTCTTAATTTTTTAAAAATCCAGAAACCAAAAAAAAGAAAAATAAGCCCAGGTCCTAAAAGGGGAAGAAAAAAACCTAAAGAGGGAAGGGTACCTCTTAAAAGTATGTCCCTGAAACCCTCCAAAAGGAAAGAAAGGGGATTTAAAAGCAAAACTTTTTTGAATTTTTCAGGCACTATGGATAATGGATAGACAATGGGGGATGCATAAAACCAGATCATAGTGATATAGGAAACTGCCTGCTGGGTATCTTTGAAATAAGGATTTAAAGAAGAAAAAAGGAAACAAAAACCACTTATAAAAATAAGTTCAAAAACCATCAAAACTGGCAAAAATAAAAAAGATAGATAGAGTTTTCCCATAAAAATTAAGACCATAATAAAAAGAAGGGAAGCAATAAACTGATGAACCATTGCAGAACCCATAATGCTTACAATTAACAATTCCGGTGGAAAAGCCAGTTTTTTTATTAGGGATGCCTGCTCATTTATTGAAGTGGTAGACCTCATAAGCATTTCACTTATCCCCATCCAGGGGAGAAGCCCTGCAAATAGAAAAAGGGAAAAGTTTTCCACCCCCCTTTCACCCAAAAGGGAAATCTTTAAAATATAGGAAAACACAAAAGTAAAGAGTATTAGTTGTAAGAGGGGTTGAAGAAAGGACCAGAAAAACCCCAGGGAACTGCCTATATACCTGCCCTTGACATCCCTTTTGATTAGCTCGTAACTTAAATAAAGATAACTTTTAATACTCCTTGACATAAGCATAAAAACATTATATAATAAAAATTGAGGAAGTAGAATGGCTACCATACCCCAAGCCCGATATGTGGGCTTGAAGATAAGACAGCTTCGAAAGAAGCGAAACTTGACACAGGCAGAACTTTCTGCTAAGATAGGGATACAGCAATCGGATCTCTCCCGTATGGAAAAGGGAGAATACAGAATTAGTTTGGATACACTATTTAAGATTTTGCAGGTTTTTGAAATGACTATGGCTGAATTTTTTGAAGAGGTAGCACCAAAGGAAGCAACAGGTACTCAGAAGGAATTTCTGGAAGAATTTTCTTCCCTCTCTTCTGAGGAACAGGAAGAGATTTTAGAATTTATAAGGTTTAAGAAAATGAAGGGAAAGGGGAAACAGGAGAATGAACTTTAAAAGACAGTATAATCTTTTAAAGGAAGAAGGCAAAAAAGCCATTGAATGTGGTGATTTTCTTAGAGCAGAAGAAAATTTCAGGCAGTGTCTGGAAATTGCAAAGAGGTTAGGTTCTTCAGAACTTAAAGATTTAAGCATCTGCAACCTTTCTGCAGCATTGATTGAACAAAACCGCTGGATGGAACCCGAGATTTCTGAACTCAAATTTATCTATATGCGAACCAGGGATAAGAAAATTGCCCGTCTTGCCACATATCACCTTGCCCGTGCAAAAGAACTGGAAGGGGATTTTTCAAAGGCATCCTTCTATGCAAAAATATCTTTAAATTTAAGCCAGGAACTTCAAAATGAAGAATACATTGCTTCTTCCCTAAACCAGATGGGAAACATTTTGACCTGCCAAAGTTATTTTAAAGAGGCAGAAGAAAATTACAGAAAAGCCCTTTCCTACTCCAAAAAGCCCCTTTTGGAAGCCCTCCTTTTGGATAACCTTGGCTATGTTTTAATTGTTCAGGGAAAAGTAAAAGAAGGGATTTCTTCCTGTCTTAAGTCCTTGAGAATGTTAAAAAAATTAAAAGTGGAAGAATCCTATCTGATTTATCCTTATATGGACTTATGCCTGGGATACCTGGAAAACTCGAAACCTTCCCTTTCTTTAAAATATGGAAAAATAGCCCTGGAAATTGCAGAAAAACAGGGTTTTGAAAAAAGGGTAAAAAACATTCTCCTGCTTTTAGGAGAAGCTTCTGCTATGGCAGGGGAATTTAACCTGGCTCAAAGCTACTATGGAGAGCTGGCAACTTACTATCCTTCCATAAAGCTTGCCAGTGATTTCTTGATGGCTTTTGAGCTGAGAAAGGTGGTGAATTTCCGCTTATGAAAAAATTAATTTTTCTTTTAATCCTTATTTCAGGTCTTTATCTCTTTTCTTCAGAGAAAGTTATGGATTCCTCGGGTAATATTTTTTCCATATTCAAAGGAACCATAAATGAAAATCCTGCTCTTCAGATAACAGTTCTTTCAGTAGGGGATTTAAAAATTCTTCTAAATGTTCCCACAACTGAAGATTCAGCCAAAGAGGAATTCCCAAATCTTTATTATTCTTCCAGCTCCAGAAACCTTTTCATTATTTACACAAAAGAAAGAGAAGATGGATCAGACCTTTACTTTCAAATCTTGAAAAGTGATTTAACCTTTTCAGAGCCATACAAAATATCTGAGAGCTTTTCCAATACCTTTTGCCTAAATCCAAAAATTTACCAGACCTATAAATTAAGCAAAAACCCCGATGGGACAAACTCTCTCCTGCAGCTTATTCATATAATCTGGTGGCAGAAAGGAACAAAAGAGGGTGCTGTTTATCTTAATATTCCTGTTGTTTTCAACACTGTGGACATTGAAGCAAAAACGCTTATATATTTAAATGATTTAATTTCTTTGGATCAAAATTTTGCAGAAGGAGAGATTTCCCCATATCTTTATGAATACCCTGAAATTATCATTCCAAAAGTAAGTGAAAATAAGCTTTCCATCTTTTTTGCAGACCTTTCTTCACTCTCCTATGTAATTTTGGACTTCAATTATGATGGGGATGATACTTTAAGGGACAGAGCCCATTTTCCAGATATTGGAATGAGATTGCCCTATCCAATGCCTGTTTCCTTTTCAGTGGATACAACCCCTTACTTTCTCTTTGGTTCAGAAGAAAAAATTGCCTTTATTGTTCAATCTGGAGATTCCTTTTCATTCTCCTATTTCTGTTCTTCCTGGAGCCCAATTACAAAAATTGCCTATGCAAAAGATATAAATGAAGCAAAGGAATTTGTAAAGGGAATTATTGAAGGTCCTTCTTTTTAAATTTTTCTTCCTATTTTTATTATCCTGGCTTCAATCTGTCTTAAAGCACCTGAAAGGCGCATTATCTTCCTCTGATGTTTCTGAATTTCTAAGGGGTCTTCCTGTGGCTGATTGGCTCTCAATTCCCTCAATTGCTTGGCGCCTTCATTTTTCAGTTCCATCAACTCTGAAAGGGAATATTTTTTTAAAATGACTTCTGATAGAGAAAAATACCCTTCAGATATTTCTTTCATCATAGAAAAAGCAGAACCGCCTAAAAAGTTTGCCATACCATAATATTATATATTAAAAGGAGGCATTATGGACTATTATGTGGGTTTACAATTTCTGGAAGTTACTGAAAAGGCAGCTATAGCTGCTGCCAGGACAATGGGACAGGGAGAAAGGAAATACTCTGATAAGGTTGCTGTGGAAGCTATGAGAAAGGAAATGGATAAAATTCTTGTAAATGGAACCATTGTTATTGGTGAAGGGGAAAGAGATAAAGCCCCTATGCTTTATGTAGGTGAAAAGGTTGGAGCTTTAAAGGATAAGGAAGATGCTCCAAAAATTTCCATAGCCGTTGACCCACTTGAAGGAACCAATCTATGTGCAACAGGTTCCCCCAATGCCATAACGGTTCTGGCTGCATCAGAAGAGGGTGGGCTTTTATATGCACCAGACATTTATATGGAAAAAATAGTGGTGGGTCCCACAGCCAGGGGAAAAATAGACATTGAAGCCCCCGTGGAAGAAAATTTAAAAAGAATTGCCCGTGCCTTTGAAAGAGATATAGATGATATAACGGTAGTTGTTCTGGACAGGGAAAGGCACAAGGAATTGATTTCCAAAATAAGAAAAACAGGGGCAAGGATTAAGCTTATATCCGATGGAGACCTTTCCGCAGGAATTGCAGCAGCCATTAGAGGAACGGGTATCCATGCTGCCATTGGAATTGGGGGTTCCCCAGAGGGTGTTCTCACTGCTGCAGCTATAAGGTGTTTAGGAGGAGATATGCAAGCCCGTTTTTTCCCTATGGAAAAATGGCAGGAAGAACGGCTTCTGGAATTGGGCTTTAAAGATTTTAAAAAGGTCTATACTGCAGAAGAACTGGCACCAGGCAAAGATATTTTCTTCTGTGCCACAGGAGTTACCAGTGGAGATTTGCTGGAAGGCGTAAGGTTCTTTGGAGGTGGGATTAGAACCTCTTCTATTTTTATGTCTTACAGGCAGAGAATAATACAATTTATAGATACCATTTATCAGGAAGAAAGGGTTCCCATAACA
>JBBFMJ010000023.1:3021-12500 GCA_037478515.1 Thermoanaerobaculia bacterium | reverse complement strand
TTTTCTTCTAATTTTGTTAACCTCTCTTCCGTCCTCTTTTGTGCTTCTGCAAGTTCAGCCATTTTTTCTTCTAATTTGCCTAAGCGTTCCTCTGTCCTCTTTTGTGCCTCTGCAAGTTCATTTAACTTCTCTTCTGTTTTTTCCTGCGCTTTTGTTAATCTTAAAACCGCTTCTTTAAGTTCCCCAAATTCTTCTTTTGTTACCATTTTTTCATAATACTCTAATCCCTTTTCAATTGCCTCTGCTATTTCAATTGCAATTTTCTCATCTAAAACTTTTCTCAATTTTTCGTATATTTCAAGTGTACTCATAATAAAATTATATCATAAAAATTTCAATGTTTATATGATGTTTTTATACAAATCTATAAATTTCTTTGCCGATGCCTCCCAGGAAAAATCCATCTCCATTCCCCTTATCTGAATTTTCTTCCAGAGTTCCCTGTCTTTATAAAAATTTAAAGCCCTTTTGAGTTCTTCCAGAAAGTTTTTTGGCTCTTTTCCTTCAAAGACAAAACCCACACCCCTTTGCCCATCTTCTGATACTTTTTCCACGGTATCTGCAAGCCCTCCTGTTTTTCGCACCAGCGGGATTGTTCCATACCTTAAAGAATACATCTGATTTAGACCACAGGGTTCAAAATGAGAAGGCATAAGGAAAATATCTGCGCCGCCTTCAATAAGGTGTGCCACAGCATTATCAAAACCCAATTTTAGACCAAAAAGGTTTGGATATTTTTTTGCAAAAGAGGAAAGAATTTCATGGTAGATCAGCTGACCCGTTCCAAGGATTACGACCTGGACATTCAGTTTCATCATCTCCTCAAAGGCTTGGGATAAAATGTCAAGACCTTTTTGGTCAGCCAGGCGGGAAACCATACCCAGGAGGCAGAAACCATTTTCCAGTTTTGGAAGTTTAAAGGTTGAAAGTAAAGCATCCTTTACCAGTTTCTTATTTTCAAGGTTATCCTTTGAATAATGATAAGGAAGAAGAGGGTCTGTTTCAGGGTTCCATTCATCTACATCAATTCCATTTATTATTCCTGAAAAATCCTCCCCCTTTGCCCTTAAAATCCCTTCCATCCCCATCCCAAATTCTGGATTTTCCACCACTTCCTTTGCATAAGTTGGAGAAACCGTTACCACTTTATCAGAAAATACAATTCCGCTCTTTAAGAAACTTAAATTTCCCCAGAATTCCAGCCCTTCCCCTGGCCTGGTCCACTGAGAAGGAAGTTCAATGTATGGGAAATAAGCCATATCATAATTTCCCTGATAGGCAATATTATGGATGTGAAAAACTGTCTTCACTGGAAAATTATGGTATTTTATGTATGCAGGTAGAAGGCCTGTATGATTATCATGGCAATGCACAATGTGGGGTCTCTGTTTTAAATTTTTAAGATAAAAGTATCCTGCTTTGGAAAAAAAGATCCATCTGAGGGCTTGGTCCTTATACCCTTCCCCTGTTTTGGGATCATCATATATCCCTTCCCTTTCAAAGAAATCTGGATGACTTATAAAAGTTACAGGTATATCTGTTGAAGGAAGAAAGGACTGATATAGAGGATAAACCCCAGCAAAGGTGCCTTCTATTTTAATTTCAGGGACTACAGGATGTCTTTTAAACTCAAATTTTCCACTCTGGGTTTTTTTATAAAAAGGCATAAAAATTTCCACATCCATATGTAGTTTTTTTAATGCTTTTGGAAGGGCACCCACTACATCTGCCAATCCCCCCACCTTTGCAAAGGGATTGCATTCAGAAGAAAACATAATAACTTTCATATTACCCCCAGTATTTTTTTTTATTATAACATAAATTTTATTTTGAAACTAATTTAATCAATGAGCCACTTGGGACTTTGCTTGTAAGTTCTACTCCATTTAAAATTGCAAGTTTTTTAAATTTTTCTTGAGGAAAATTATGTTTTTTTAAAATATTTTCAAAGATATCTTCTTTTTCAACTCTTACTATTTTTATTTTTTCTGGAATAACATTTAAATGTGCAGAATCTGTCAAAGGTTTTAATTGGTTTAAAGATTTTAAAATTGCAGGAGCATAACTATTATATTTTTCAAAAACAGTATATCCAAGAAAGGCCAGAACTTTTTCTTCATACTTTATAAAATTTGCAAGCCCTTTAATATTTTCCCTTTCTGTCTGAACTGAAAATTCCAGCCTTCTTACATAAAGACCATTTATTGTTTTTACATCAGAATTTAAAATATTAAGGTTATTTTCCCGAACAAAATTTCTTGCTGCCTCATCAGGGGTTTTTTCATCAGACACTGAAAGAGCCATTACTGCGTCCTGATTTGGTGAGACCATCTGAATATAATTGTTTGATTTATTGTATTTCCAGTTCTGGGGGAAGGGAAATTGAACCTTTAATCTTGGATGGTAAAAAATCTGACCTTCTAAATAACCCTGCCTTGGATCATCCCCAAAGACAATTCCATCTATTTTTTTTAGGTATTCTTCCCTCCCCACTGAAAACTTTAAATCAGGATTTTGGGTTTTAAATTTGCTGGCAGCTTTTTTTATGGCAGAAATCCTGTCTGGAGGATTGGGATGGGTTGAAAGCCAGGAAGGAAGCCCATCACTTCCAGAGGATGGATTCAACCGTTCGAGGGTTATAAATAGATTTGCCATATGTTCTGCATCATATCCTGCTTTTGAAGAATAAAGAACACCCAGATCATCTGCCTGCCTTTCATTTTCCCTGCTAAAACTTAAAAATAGTACAGAAAGGCCTGCCTCCAGCATCCCCGCATATTTTCTGAAAGATTTGGAAAGGGCAGCCCCAAGGACAAGGCCCATCTGCGCAAGCTGAGCCCTTGAATACATTTGAGCACTGTGCCTTGCTGTAATATGCCCAATTTCATGTCCCATAACCCCTGCCAGTTCTGCTTCATCATTTATGTAGGCAAGAATCTCCCTGGTCAAATAAACATATCCCCCTGGAACAGCAAAGGCATTTACAACAGAACTATCCAGCACCTGAAAATTAAAGGGCAGGTCGGGTAGATGACTTACCTTTGCCAGTTTATTTCCCAGAGAGGAAAGATAATCTTTTAAGTTTTGGTCTTCGTAAATTCCATAGGTTTGAGAAATTTGCCTGTCTGTCTGTTTCCCCAGTGCAAGTTCATCGGATTGGGAAAGGAGCATAAGTTCTTTTTTATGCGTCACCGGGTTTACAGCACAGGATAGATTTGTAAAAATTGCCAGAAAAATAAAAAAATAGAAAAATCTTTTAAGTATAATATTCATATTTTCCCCTTTAATATTAATTTATAATATTAAATCAATCTTTGTCAAATAATTTTTATAATATTTCTTATCAAGCGCTTTTGAATTAAATTTAAAGGTTATTTTGTTATAATATTTATATGGATTTTGAGAAATTTACAATTAAACTTCAGGAAGCCCTACAGGCATCAGAAAAACTGGCAAGGGAGCTTTCCCATCAGGAGTTGAAGCCCTTGCACTTGATTTACACACTCACAGCTCAGGAAAACGGGGCAATCCCAATGGCTCTGGAAAGAATAGGTGTCTCTCCAAGGCAGATCTTAGAAAATATCCTAAAAGAATTACAAAAATACCCAAAGGTGAGAGGGGGTGGGATTTATCTTTCTCCAGAACTCCACAGAGCCCTTGAAGATTCCTCTTCCATTGCAAGAGAATTCCAAGATGATTTTGTCTCTGGGGAGCATATCTTCTTATATTTTTTAAGACAGGTAGGGGAAATTCAAAACTTTTTGAAGAAAAATGGGATAACAGAAGAGGGTTTCCTTGCAGCCCTTATGCAGATAAGGGGAAGCCAGAGGATTCAGGACCAGAATCCAGAGGACAAATATGAAGCATTAAAAAAATATACCAGGGATCTGACAGAAATTGCTTCCTCGGGAAAACTGGATCCTGTAATTGGAAGGGATGAGGAAATAAGAAGGGTTATACAGGTTTTATCCAGAAGGACAAAAAACAATCCCGTTCTCATTGGGGACCCTGGCGTGGGCAAAACAGCCATTGTTGAAGGAATTGCCCAGAGGATTGCTTCAAAAGATGTCCCCGATTCTTTAAAAGACAAAAAATTACTGGCTCTGGATCTGGGAAGTATGATTGCTGGCACAAAATACAGGGGGGAATTTGAAGACCGCCTGAAAGCAGTGCTGAAGGAAATTGAAGCCAAGGAAGGAAAATATATTTTATTTATTGATGAACTCCATACCCTTGTGGGTGCAGGGGCAGCAGAGGGAGCCCTCGATGCTGCAAATATGTTAAAACCAGCCCTGGCAAGGGGAACCTTAAGATGTATTGGTGCCACCACAGTTGGGGAATACAGAAAACACATTGAAAAGGACCCAGCCCTGGAAAGAAGGTTTCAGCCAGTTTTTGTGGATGAACCCACAGTGGAGGAGACCATCTCAATCTTGAGGGGTCTTAAAGAAAAATACGAGGTATACCATGGAGTAAAGATCTCTGATTCTGCAATTGTGGCAGCAGCCAAACTTTCCCACAGATACATAACCGATAGGTTCCTTCCAGATAAAGCAGTGGATTTAATTGATGAGGCAGCAGCAGCACTCAAGATGGAAATTGATTCCTCTCCCCAGGAAATTGATGAAATTCAGAGAAAAATCGGACAGATGGAAATTGAAAGGGAAGCATTAAGGAAAGAAGGGACCCAGGAATCAAAGGAAAAATTAAAAGAACTGGAGGAAAAACTTCAAAAGGAAAAGAAAAATCTGGAAAATTTAAAGAAGAGATGGCTGGAAGAAAAGGAAGATATTAATAAAATTAAGGAAATTCAAAAAAAGATAGACCAGGTAAGGACACAGGCACAACTTGCTGAAAGGGAAGGAAACTGGGAAAAAGCAGCACGTCTCAGATACGGGGAACTGGTTTCCTTGAATAAAGAACTGGAAGAGACCTTTAAAAAATTGGAGGAAAAGAAAGGGGAAAGGTTTTTATCTGAAATGGTCACACAGGAAGATATTGCAAGGATTGTTTCAAAATGGACAGGGGTTCCTGTTACAAAGCTTTTAGAAGATGAAAAGGCAAAGTTTTTGAATATGGAAGAGTTATTGAAAAAAAGGGTTGTATCTCAGGATAAGGCAATTGAAGCCATATCCAGGGCAATAAAGAGGTCTGTGGCAGGGCTTTCAGATCCCCAAAGGCCCATTGGTTCCTTTTTGTTTTTAGGTCCCACAGGAGTAGGAAAGACAGAGACAGCCAGAGCACTGGCAGAATTTCTCTTTCAGGATGAGAACTCCATTGTCCGACTGGATATGTCAGAGTATATGGAAAAGCATTCCGTATCAAAGCTCATTGGGGCACCTCCTGGTTATGTGGGATATGAAGAGGGAGGGTATTTGACTGAAGCAATCAGGAAAAGACCTTATTCTGTAATACTGCTGGATGAAATTGAAAAAGCACATTTTGATGTCTTCAATATCCTTCTTCAAATTTTAGATGATGGACGCTTAACAGATAGCAAGGGCAAGACAGTTAACTTTAAAAATACAGTAATAATTATGACTTCCAACCTGGGCTCTGATTTTATCCTTGAAAACAGGGATGAAAAGGAGATAAGAAAATACATAGACAACCTCCTTCCAAAGTTTTTCAAACCAGAATTTTTAAATCGTTTGGATGAGATAATAATTTTTAACTCCTTAACAGAAGAGGATTTGGAAAAGATTGTGGATATTCAAATTGAAAGGATAAAAAATATTTTAAAGGAAAAAAATATTGAAATTGAACTGAGCAAAGAAGCAAAAAAATGGCTTTCAAAGGAAGGATATGACCCATCCTTTGGGGCAAGGCCCTTAAAGCGCCTTATTCAGAGGGAAATCCTGGACAATTTATCAGAAGCAATCCTCTCTGGAAAGGTAAAGGAAGGGCAAAAAGTTTCTGTAAAACTTAAAGAAAATAAATTGATTTTTGAATAGCAGGAGGCACCTTGAAAAAAATTCTTTTAATTTTGTTTTTAACTGGAAGTTTTTTGTTTTCTTCAAATTCTTTCCTGAGGAGAAATCAGGTGGTGGAGGTGGTGGAAAAGGTCTCTGATGCCGTTGTAAATATTTCCGCTGAAAAAGTTGTAAGAAGAAGTGTTTCACCTTTTGAGGATCTTTTCTTTGATTTTTTCAGCCCCTTTCAAAATCTTTATAAGGTTGAAAATCTTGGAACAGGTGTAATTACAAATCCCTCGGGAATAGTCATAACGAACTATCATGTAATTGAAGGTGCCCAAAATATAAAGATTACAACTTTAAAAGGAGAGGTTTTTTCTGCAGATATCCTTGGAACCGATGAAAATTCAGATATTGCAATCCTGAAAATAAAGGATGCCAAACAGAACCTTCCTGCTGCAACCCTGGGCACTTCTCGGGATCTTATGATTGGGGAAAGTGTAATTGCCATTGGAAACCCAATGGGACTTTCAAACACTGTAACCACGGGTGTAATTTCTGCATTGAAAAGAAAGGTAAAAGGGGAAAGTGGGACCATCTATTCTGATTTTATCCAGACCGATGCAGCAATTAATCCAGGAAATTCTGGAGGACCCCTTTTAAATGTCTTAGGTGAAGTAATTGGAATAAACACTGCAATCATAAAAAATGCACAAGGCATTGGTTTTGCCATCCCTATTGATAGGGCAAAAAAGATTTTGAAAGATATAATAAAATATGGAGAGGTAAAACCTGTCTTTTGTGGACTGACCTTTGAAAAGGAATCCAATGTTGTAAAAAATGTTTTAAGTGTATCTCCATTTAGTTCAATTAAAAAAGGGGATAAAATTTTAAGCATAAACAATGTGGAAATAAGGGACAGAAACGATTTTTATTCAGAAATCTATAACTATAATGAAGGGGAAAAGGTAAATATTACAGCCCTAAGGGATGGGGGGAAGAAAGAGTTTTCCTTTACCCTTTCAAAGCCCCCTGAAAATATTGGGGAAATTGTATTAAAGGAAAGTGTAGGAATTTTGGTTGAAGAGACAAGGAAAGGTCTTAAGATAAAGAAAGTAATAAGTGGCTCACAGGCAGACAAAATTGGAATTGACCCTGGAGATTTTATTCTGGGTATAAATGGCTATAAAACAGAAAACTTAAAAGAGGCAAATAGAATAATTCAAAAAAATTTAGATAAGGACTCCATAATTTTATATATTTATCACAGCTATGAGACCTACAAAATAACCTTTGAACTTTAAACAAATCTTCTTAAATTGGACTGGAATTCTTTTAAAGATTTTTCAATTATGGGTAGTACTTCTTTTACATCTTCCACAAGAATGGGAAGTTTCAGGTCCTCCTCTGATAGATAATGGTTCTTTAACATCTCCTCTTCCATCCAATGGAAAAGCCCTTTCCATATTGAACCCACAAGGATAAGGGGCCTGTCCTTTAATTTTTTGACCTGTAATAGCTGCCATATGGTTATGATTTCCAGAAGGGTTCCAATTCCCCCTGGCATTGCAATGAAGGCAGAGGATAAAAATACAAAATGGTGGAGGCGGGAAAAAAAAGATCTGTGAAGGGTTTCCCTGTCCAGATAGGGATTTTTTGTTTCCCCTATGGGAAGTTCTATAGGAAGCCCAAAGGACTTTACAACTCCTCTGATATTTCCATCCTTTGCTCCAAGGTTTGCTGCTTCCATAAGCCCAGGACCTCCACCAGTTACTATATCACATCCCTTTATTGCCAGCTCCTTTGCAAGGAACCTTACGTCCTCATAAATCTTATCCCCTGACTTAACTCTACTGGATCCAAAGATGGATACTCTAAAATAATCACTCCTTTGAGGAAGAATTACCTCCAAGTCATGCAATACGTCCCATAATTTCATCAAAACACTTTCTACAATTTCTTCATAACTTTCCATCACTCCTCCTTAATATATTTTTTGAATATTCCAGATAGGGGAAAAAGTTATACCATTGTTCTGGGAAATTTTCTAAAATATTTTCCAATGTTCTTGCAAATCTTTGAGCCATCTCTTCCAGTTCCATAGAAGGTTTTATGGCTTCAAAAGTAAAGCCCTCATATTTCCCATCACTGAACATAAAATAAATGGGATAGATAGGAACTGAAATCCATTTTGCCAGAAGGAAAGGAGATTTTAGAAAGGCAACCTTTTCCCCAAAAAATTTAACAGGCAAAAAATCCTTCCTGTAAGCCCTGTCTCCAAGCATAATTATATTTTTCCCTTCCTGCAAAATTCTTTTTGCAACAAAGGGCAAGCTTTCACCAGAATCAATATAATAGGTTTCAACTTCAAATTTTTCCCTGGTCTTTCTTCTCAACCTCTCCACCTCTGTATCCTCCTCTGGCTGTGCAAATACTACAAAGGGAACCTTGAGGGCTTTAAGATAAATTGCCCCAAGTTCCCAGTTTCCCGTGTGGGCAGTTAAGAGAATATTTCCAGAATTAAAGAAGGGCTCTACATTTTTTTCTTCAATTTTAAATAATTTATTATAGTTTTGCTGGGCTCCATACCAGAAATCTGCAACACCTCTGGTATAGGAAAAGATGCATTTTTTTGAAATCTTTTTTAATTTTTTTTCTTCTTTTATAAAAAGGGAATAATTTTCCCTTAAAGATTTTCTTAATTTTCTTAAAAATGGATAAAAAATTAAAGCTATGATAAAACTTATTGCTCTTAAAACCTTCAAAGGCAAAAAACCTGTAAAAAATACAATGCCTTTAAAAATAAATCTATTGGAGAAGGAGTAAAGGGTCCAGCGAGTCTTCTGTCTTTTTTCTCTCATAATATAAGTCCAGGGACCTCAAACAGATAAAAAAGGTATCTTTGACTGCTTTAAAATAACTATTACTGCCATAAAGTGTTTCCACTTCCACAATTTTTGTCTTTACTTTCAAATGGCTTGCAATTATAAGCATCTGACTTTCCATTTCGTATCTTTTAAAAATCTTTGGAATTTTTTTTAAAAAGTCAGTGGAAGAGAGCCGAAAGCCACACTGCCAGTCCTCCAAATTCCATCCTGTCATTTTTCTTAAAAAAAGCCCACCCAGATAGTTTGGTATTCTTCTCAAAGGGGGATAATTATTCTTTTTTAATCTTCTTACCCCTATTACAAAATCACATTCTTCAAAAACTTCCAGAAATTTTGGGATCTCCTCAGGGTTGTGCTGACCATCCCCATCCATAAATAAAATGCCATCAAAATCTTGTTTAAGCAAAACCCCAAGGCCCTTTTGAATGGCATACCCCTTTCCCAAATTTTCTTTAAGTACCAAAACCTCTGCCCCTGCCTTGAGGGCTTCAAAGGAGGTGTTATCTCTGGAACCATCAGAGACCACAAGGATATCCCTTATGTAGTTTTTTGTCATTCTCACTACATCAGAAATGGTCTTTTCACAATTATAGGCAGGTATCAGTGCTGAAACTTTTTTTCCCATTAAAAAATTATACCTTTTTTTTATATTATTGTATAATAATTTCTTATGAAT
>JBBFMJ010000023.1:0-3011 GCA_037478515.1 Thermoanaerobaculia bacterium | reverse complement strand
AAGTTTTTTTTGTGCCTTTAAGCTTAAAAGAAGGAAAGGAAAAGATTTCAAAAGCAGTAAATTTTCTTTTAGAAAAGACCCTTTTTTATGAAAAAATAGAAAAGAATGATTTTGTGGCAATTAAAATCCATTTTGGAGAAGAAGGAAACAGGGGCTTTGTCAGACCAGAATATTTAAGGGAAGTAATAAAGAAAATTAAAATAAAAGGGGCAAGACCCTTTCTGACGGATACCAATACCCTTTATGTGGGAAGGAGAGCCAATGCAGTGGACCATCTAATCCTTGCCTCGGAGCATGGCTTTACTGTGGAAAACACAGGGGCGCCAGTGATAATTTCGGATGGGCTTTTAGGAAATAATGAAATTAGAGTTAAAATTGAGGGGAAACATTTTAAGGAAGTTCCCATTGCCAGAGAATTGGGACTGTGCCAGGCAATCCTTTCCATAAACCATTTTACAGGACACATTGTGACACATTTTGGGGCAGCAATTAAAAATTTAGGTATGGGGGGCTCTGCCAGGGCAGGAAAGCTTCTTCAACATTCAAATTTAAGTCCCAGGGTAAATCAATCCAAATGTACTGGTTGTGAAATTTGCATAAATTGGTGCCTGACGAATTCAATTTCTATGGTGGAAGGAAAGGCAAAAATTGACCCTAAAACCTGTACTGGCTGTGGTCAATGCTTAAGTGTATGCCCTGTTTATGCCATAACCTTTTCCTGGAATGAGTCCTCGGAACTGGTTCAGGAAAAAATGGTGGAGCATACCTTGGGAGTTTTAAAGGATAAAAAATCTGCTCACATTACCTTTTTAACACATATAACCCAGGAATGTGATTGCCTTGCCAAAGATGAGGATCCAGTTTGTGAAGATATTGGGGTCCTCTCTTCCAATGATATAGTTGCCATAGACAAAGCAGCCCTGGATCTGGTTTCAGAAAAATTAGGTAAAAAAATTTCTTCCCTTCCAGAAAAGCAAATCTGTTATGCACAAAAGCTGGGAATGGGAAATTCCCAATATGAAATTGAAAGGATAAATTTATAATGGAAATTGCTCTGGATACCTGCACAGACAAGGTCTCTTTAACAATAGGGGAAAAGGACTACTTCTTTACCTATTTTTCTCTTCAAGATAGAAAACAGAGTTTTTTTATTATAAAGATATTTAAAAAAGCATTGAAGGATCTGGGAATAAAACCAGAAGAAATAAAAAAATACTACTTCACCATAGGTCCAGGTTCCTTTACAGGTATAAGATTTGGCTTGAGCTTCATAATAGGTTTAACGGAAGGAAGAAAGGTTAAATTTTATCCCATAAATACCCTTGAAGCCATTGCCCTTTCCTCTGAAGGAGTCAGTACAGTCCTTTTAAAACAATCGCAAAATTTTTATTATGCAGGAATCTATGAAATTAAAAAGAAATTAAAGGAAATTTTAAAGCCATGGATTTTAAGTGAAGAAGAACTGGAAAAGATAAAAAAAGGAAAAATAATTAAACTGGAAGATTTAAAAGAGCCTTTAAGTCAGATAATTTTTAAAAGAAGAAACCTGATTGAAGAAAAAAGAAAATCCATAAAACCCTTATACATAAGAAACCCCTATGAAATTCCAAAAAAATTATGAAATAGTTAAAGCAAAGGAAATCCATCTGGATGAAATTGCCAGAATTGAAAGGGAAAATTTTCCCTGCCCCTGGAAAAGGGAATATTTCAAGGAAGAACTTTTTATGCCTTTAAGGTACAACATAGTTATGATTTTAAAGGAAGATGAAAAAAATCCAAAACTAATTGGCTATCTATTTTCTCACTATACCTCTGAGGAACTCCACATTGCCAAGATTGCCACGGACAAACCATATCAGAGGCAGGGGGTTTCCACTGCCCTGATGGATAGATGTATCTCTTTTTGCAGGTTGAAAAATATAAAATTTATAAGTTTAGAGGTCAGGGTTTCCAATGCCCCTGCTATAAAATTTTATGAAAAATATAATTTTGAAAAAATCTATGTGAGAAAAAGATATTATCCTGATGGAGAAGATGCCTATTTTATGATGACATCTTTATGAGCAATTTCCCAATACTTTTTCTTTCCTGCATATCCTTATGGGCAAGGGGAAGTTCTTCAAAATTGTAAATTTTTGAAATTGAGGGTCTGAAAATCCCTTCCTTCCAGAGTTCAAAGACCCTTTCCATAGGTTTTCTTAAAATTTCTATATTTTCAATTAAACTTAAATTAAACCCAGATATAGTTCTATTTTTTGAGATCAAAAAAAAGGGATGGATAATGGGGACTTTTAAAAATTGAAAAAATGCCTTTATAAAGTTAAATCTTGAAGAGGAAGCAGAGGAAAAACCATAGAGGATATACCTTCCGCCCTCATTAAGAAGGGGATATATTTTTTTCATAACCCCTCCACCCACGGAATCAATGATAATATCAAACTTTTCTTTTTTCAAATTTTCATACCAGCCCTTTTTACTATAATTTAAAACAAAATCTGCTCCCATTTTTTTTGAAAATTCCACCTTTTCTTCAGACCCACATAAACCATAAACATAAAGCTTTAAATACTTTCCCAAAGATATAAGAAGGGAACCTACCCCTCCTGCTGAAGCAGTTATAAGAAGTTTTTCTCCTTCCTCTGGATTTCCCAGTTTTATAAGAGCATAATAGGCAGTCAAGCCCTGAACCCCTATGGCTGCTGCCTCCTCCATACCCATTTCAGAGGGACTTTCAATAAATTTTTCTGTAAAAACATATTCAGAATGGCTTCCAAAGATAGGGAAAGAAATTACCCTTTTGCCTATTAAATTTTTATCCAAACTGGAGCCCACCTCTTCTATTGTCCCAGATGCCTCAAGTCCTGGAATAAAAGGGGGCTTTGGAGTTTTTGGATATACCCCTTCCCTTTGCATAAGATCTGCAAAGTTCAGTCCTATAAAGGAAACCTTTATCTTTGCCTGATTTTCTTTCAAAACTGGCTCTTTTACATCCTTTAATTTTAAATTTTTAG
>JBBFMJ010000022.1:0-12532 GCA_037478515.1 Thermoanaerobaculia bacterium | reverse complement strand
AAAATTTTTTTTTAACCTCAAGTTCTCTTCAGTAAGCCAGCTTATCACTTCCTTCTGCCTTTCTATCTTCTCCTCAAGCTTCCTCTCTTTTCCACTTTTACTATTCCCATTTGCTTTATGCTTTGAAGAAAATATCTCTTTCCCCCCTTCAAATAACTGCTTCTCCCACTTGTAAAACTGCGTTGGATGAATACTATACCTTTTGCATATTTCAGAAATAGAAACCTTGTTTTTTAAATGCTCCCTTAAAATTTCTAACTTTTTTTCCGCACTAAAACTTCTCTTAATTTTTTCTTCCATAATTTCTCCTTTCTCTAACTAATTTTAACTTCCCCATTTGTCCATTTCCATTTGAAGCATAACAAAACATACGAATACTCCCCTTGGGGAGTGCTCCTGACTTCTGCAAATAAAAATATTATTCTTTTTAGAAAATATTATTTTGATGATTGTATAAATGCATATTATATTTATAATTCTATTTATTATTTCCCAAGTACAGGTTTGTTAAATTATTTATTTAAGGTAATAAAGCATAATAATTATGCATCAGGAAGGATAAACAAGCATTTGGAAATAAGATTTTTAAATGATAATTTTATTGCAAAGGCTTGGGCAAAGTCAGGTGCTACTTTAGGTTGCACAATAGAAATATGCTGTAGCAATGGTAGGATTATTAGAGACAGCTGCAGATCAAAACCATATTGCGCTTGCTATTGTTATACTTGTGGCGATGAATGTATTTGCAGCGAATTAGATTGTCCTTTTGATTTTAGTAACATTACATATATAACATGTTGTATGCCAACTTAAATAAGGAGGATATTTTTATGAAAATATTTTTATTTTTGTTTTTTATAAGTTTCAATGTTTTAGCATTAGATTTTAGTAACTATTCCATAATAGCCAAAGATTATGAAGAGATGAAAATATTAAGTTCAAAAATGCAATGTGAAATCATAGACAATAACTCGGCAAAAAATTGCATATTAAAAGTAAAATATAAAATAAGAGAGAATTTAGAATTAATAGATAGCCCTATATTTATTAAATCCGCGTCTAATGAAAATTTATCTATTTGTTTTGCGAAATATGACTTAAAGGAAAATGAAAAAAACCAAAAAGAATTTAGCCAAGAGATCAATTTCGTAGAGGTAGCCTTCGATGATAAAATATATATAAATGTAGATTATTTGAAATTAAAAGAAATGGACAAAATTATTGAAAAAGGAGAAAAAAAATATATTGAATTTTGCAAAACCATTAGAAAATAAAACTAAAAATGATTACATATTAAGCAGCATCTTAGAAATGGATATAAGAAAGAAAAACAATAGACAGGAGATAATAGGCATAAGACCAGAAGGCCTATAATCCAATTTCTATAGTTTATGGGTCTAAGAGAATAATAAAACATATGAATACTATCCCCATAGGTTTATAAGAAAAAGATGAAAATTTACGTCAAATTTATGATATAATTTTTAAAATTAAACTTTTACAAAGGGGGAAAAATGAAAAAGACAGCGCTTTATGAAGAACATATAGCATTAGGGGCAAAAATTGTAGAATTTGCAGGTTTTTTAATGCCACTTACTTATGGGAGTTCCATTGAGGAACACTATGCAGTTAGAACTGCTGTTGGAATTTTTGATGTTTCCCATATGGGGGAATTTACCATTGAAGGGGATGAGGCATTAAATTATATTCAATTTGTAACCTGTAACGATGTCTCAAAGCTTTCAAAGTTTCAGGTCCATTACAATGCATTTTTGACAGAAAAAGGAACCTTTGTGGATGATTTGCTGGTTTATAAAAAGGGAGACAAAGAGTACTTACTGGTTGTAAATGCAGCAAACACAGATAAAGATTTCAATTGGATTACTTCAAAAAATAAATTTAATGCAAAGGCAAAAAATATATCAGACCAGATAAGCCAGATTGCAATTCAGGGTCCCCTTTCTCAGGAACTTATGCAAAATTTTGTGGGTTTTCCTCTGGAGACAATAAAATATTACAGATTTACCCAGACAGAGGTGGCTTCAATTCCAGCAATTTTATCCAGAACAGGTTATACTGGAGAGGATGGTTTTGAGGTATATCTTTCAAATGAGGATGCTCCAAAATTATGGAAACTTTTGCTTAAAGAAGGGGAAAAATATGGAATAAAGCCCTGTGGGCTTGTGGCAAGGGATAC
Source organism: Thermoanaerobaculia bacterium (assembly GCA_037478515.1). GTDB lineage: Bacteria > Acidobacteriota > Thermoanaerobaculia > UBA2201 > UBA2201 > JBBFMJ01. The sequence goes on along the minus strand of JBBFMJ010000022.1, from coordinate 10,335 downwards.
TCTTCGCCTGGAAGCAAAAATGGCACTTTATGGAAATGACATAGATGACCAGCATACGCCATTGGAGGCAGGGCTTGAATGGATAGTTAAACTTGATAAAGGTGAATTTATTGGCAGGGATGTTTTAGTTAAACAAAAGGAAGAAGGGGTAAAAAGGGTTCTCTGTGGATTTGAAATGCTTGGGCCAGGGATACCCAGGCACAATTATGATGTATATATTGGAGATGAAAAGGTATCCAGTGTTACCTCTGGCTCCTATGCACCCTTCTTGAAAAAAAATATAGGGCTTTGCTATTTGCCAGTGGAATACTCAAAAGTTGGACAGGAAATAGATATACTCATAAGGGATAAAAGAGTTAAGGCACAGGTTGTACCCACTCCTTTTTATAAAAGAAAAAAGTAATTTTTTTGATATTTTAAACTTAATATGTTAAAATTTTTAAAATTTTAAAAGAGGAGTAATTTATGACTCATCATACTATCTTTTTTACAAAAACCCACGAATGGATTCTTCCATCAGAAGGGAAAGTAGGGATTTCAAATTATGCTCAGGGGCGCCTTGGAGACATTGTCTACATTGAACTGACTGCCCAGGGGAAAGAAGTAAAAAAGGGAGATGTAATTGCAGTAATTGAATCAGTAAAGACCACATCAGACATCTATGCCCCCTGTGATGGAAAGGTTCTTGAACTCAATCAGGAAGTCACCTCAAACCCTGGACTTATAAACCAGGATCCAGAAGGGGCTGGCTGGATTATTAAAATAGAAGTAAAGGAGCCCTTTTCCTCAGAAGGGCTTATGTCAAAGGAAGAATACGAGACATATATAAAAACCCTATCGGAGTAAAGAATGAAAAACCCTTTTATCTGTCTTTCCAGAAAAGACATTGAAGAAATATTGTCCTTTTTAAAGATTGAAAAAATAGAGGACCTTTTCAAGCACATCCCTGAGTCATTAAAAATTTCAGAGAATTTGGTCTTGGAAGGTTTATCTGAACAGGACACCTATAAAAAAATTGAAGAAATTTCTCAAAAAAATAAAATTCCAGAAAGTTCCAGAACTTTTCTTGGTGGTGGTGCCTATAACCATTACATCCCTTCAATAATTGATCATATTGTAGAAAGGTCTGAATTTTTGACTTCCTATACCCCTTACCAACCAGAGGTTTCTCAGGGAACCCTTCAGGCAATTTTTGAATTTCAAACCTTACTCTGCCAGCTAACAGGGATGGAAATATCAAATGCTTCCCTTTATGATGGAGCCACTTCCCTTGTGGAAGCGGTCTTTTTAGGCACCAGGATTTATCCTGAAAGAAAGGTTATCTGGGTTTCCGAGACCTTAAATCCAGAATACAGAGAAGTTTTAAAGACATATATTCAAAATTTTGACTATAAACTTGTGGTTGTTCCAAAGACAGAGGAAGGCACCTTTGATTTGAAATGGATTGAAAAGAATATTTCAAAGGATGTTTTGTGCTTCTGTTTTGGATACCCAAATTATTTTGGAATAATTGAGCCAGTAAAGGAAGCAGTAAAAATTCTGGAAAAAGAGAAGATAATAACTATTTCCTGTACCTCTGAAATGCTTTCTCTTGGGATTTTAAAAACTCCAGGAGAACTGGGAGTGGAAATTGCCTGCGGTGAGGGACAATCCCTTGGAATTCCCCTATCCTTTGGAGGTCCTTATCTGGGAATTCTGTCAACAAAAGAAGCCCATTTAAGGAGGATGCCTGGAAGGATTGTTGGAGAGACAGAGGACAGGGAAGGGAAAAGGGGCTATGTCCTTACAATTTCTACAAGAGAACAGCACATAAGAAGGGAAAAGGCAACTTCAAACATCTGCACAAACCAATCCCTATGTGCTTTGAGGGCTTGCATATATATGGCACTCTTGGGGAAAGAAGGTTACAGGGAGCTGGCTCAGATAAATGCAAAAAGAGCTTATGGTTTATATCAAAGAATAGAAAAGTTTTCAGTTTTCAAAAAGCCATTTTTTAATGAATTTGTAGTAAAAATTAAAAATCCAGAAAAACTTCAAGAAAAGGGTTTTTATTTTGGGCCTCCTCTGGAAAAGGATTATCCTGATTTAAAGGACTGCTATCTTATAGCCACAACAGAGTTAAATAGCAAAGATTCAATTCTGGAATTTGCAAAGGCAATGGAGGAATTATGAAAATAAACTATAAAAAAATGGAAAAGACCATCTTTGAACTTTCTGGTGAAGGGAAAAAAGGAATAAACCTCCCCTCCCCTGAATTTGAAAAAATGGCTATACCAGAGGATTTATTGAGAAAGGAAATTGAAGATTTCCCCAGTTTAAGCCAAACGGAAGTGGTGAGGCATTTCACACGCCTCTCTTCCTTAAATCATTCAATAGACCATGGTTTTTACCCTCTTGGTTCTTGTACAATGAAACATAATCCAAAACTAAATGAAACTCTGGCATCTTTGAAGGGTTTTACTTCAGTTCATCCAAATCTTCCTGAAAACCTGGTTCAGGGCTGTCTTGAATTGATTTATTTATTGGAAGATGCCCTTAAAAAACTTACAGAAATGGACAGGGTTACCCTCCTTCCAGCAGCAGGTGCCCATGGGGAGCTTACAGGAATGATGATGATAAGAAAGGCACATCAGGTAAAGGGAAATCCCAGAAAAATAGTCCTTATTCCTGATTCTGCACATGGCACAAATCCTGCCTCCTCTGTCTTTGCCGGGTATCAAACAAAGGAGATAAAATCCAATGAAAAGGGAATGATTGACCTTTCCCTGCTTGAAAAGGAAGTAAATGAAGATGTGGCAGCCCTTATGCTTACAAATCCCAATACTTTGGGTATTTTTGAGACAAATATTAAGGAAATTTCAGAAATCCTTCATAAAAAGGGTGCTTATCTTTATCTGGATGGGGCAAATTTTAATGCTTTTGTGGGGCAGTTCTCTCCAAAAAGAATGGGGGTGGATGTAATGCATCTAAATCTGCATAAGACATTTTCGACCCCCCATGGAGGTGGTGGTCCTGGTTCAGGTCCTGTAGCCGTTGTAAAGGAATTTGAGGGATTTTTGCCAGTTCCAGTAGTTGAAAAAAATGAGAGTGGATATTACTTAAATTATGATTTGCCAAATAGCATTGGAAAAATTAGATCTTTTTATGGGCAATTTTCTGTTTTAGTTAGAGCATATTCTTATATCTTGCAATTAGGTATAGAAGGATTTAAGGAAGTTTCAAATATTTCAGTTCTTTTGGCAAATTATATCAGAAGATCTCTGGAAGGGACCTATAGATTAAAATATGATGCCCCCACCATGCATGAGGTTGTCTTTGACGATTCCTTTCAGGAAAAAAAAGGGGTAAAAAATATAGATATAGCAAAACGCCTTTTGGATTTTGGTGTCCATCCACCAACGGTATCCTTTCCTTTAATTGTCCATGGAGCTTTAATGATAGAGCCAACAGAGACAGAGCCAAAGGAAGAAATAGACCATTTTATATTTGCTATGAAAAAAATAGCAGAAGAAATTGAGCAGGACCCTGAATTTGTCAAAGGAGCACCTTATACCACCCCAGTCCTTCGCCTGGATGAAGTAAAGGCAGCACGCCAGCCCAAATTGAGGTGGAAAAAATAATTTATATTTAGATATTCGAAAAGAAGGCACCTATTGAAAAAATATAGAAAAAAATTTTTATAGTTGTTAAAATCTTAAGCATGAGAATATGTATTCTGCTTTTGATATTTTCACATATTATTTATTTTTTCTCTTTTTATCTTACAGAAAATGTTCTTCTGCAGGATGATTTAATATTTTTAACAATTCCACTAAAATTTGAAGCTGCAAGAATGTGGAGGGAAGGGGTAATACCCTTCTGGGATGATAAGATTTCAAATGGTGTTCCTCTTATAGCCAACCCCACAAGTTCGGCTCTATATCCCCTTATAATACCTCTAATTATTTTTCCAAACTTAAAAGTCTATACCTTACTTTCTCTTTTTCACCACTTTTTATTTTTATTTGGAATATTTTTATTTTCCTACTATATTTTGAAAAATCCATGGTATAGCCTATTTTTCTGTATATTTTTAGGTTATAATGGGATAATTTTAAGATTTTTTACTTTTTCAAACCCTTTATTTGGCATTTCCTTTTTACCCTGGTTCTTACTATTTTTCTATAAATATCTAATTAACAGTAAAAAGATAAATTTAATATTATCTTCAATCCTTTTTTCTCTTTCCATATTTTCTGGTTTTGATCTATCCCCTTTTCTTTTTTCTTTTTCTCTTTTATTACTAACCCTTTTTATAGATTACAAAAAATTATTAAGTGCCTTTTTTTGTATTTTTTTGGCATTTCTTTTATCAGCTCCTCAAACCCTTTCAACTTTAAATTACCTTCCTTACACACAAAGAGGAATGAAAGCTCCATATGAAGGTTCCACTGGTTTTTTTTCTCTGAATCCCTTAAGAGTATTTGAAATTTTCATTCCAAGTTTTAATGGAATGAAGGGTTCTTTTCCAGCAGATATGTCCTGGGATGATGCCCTATGTGAGGAGGGAAGGGCTCTTTATCCAAACATTTACTTTGGAATGGTTAGTTTATTTTTTTTATTTTCTTTAAGACCCTTGAAAAAAAAATGGCTATTATTTTTTTTTACAATCTCCTTTCTTCTTTTATCCTTTGGAAAATACTTCCCTTTGCATGCTTATATATCAAAATTGCCTCTGATATCACTCATAAGATACCCTGAAAAATTTTTAGTTTTTGTTCTAATTTTCTTTTATATTTACTTTCTATTTACCTTAAAAGAATTTAAAAAAATTTCAATTTTTCCCTCCCTTGCTTTAAGTTTAGCTTTAATTTCATTTATTTTATTAAACAGGACTGCCGATTTTACTTTGATAAATAAATATATAAATTTTAGTTCCTTCCAGCCAAAAAATCCCGAAATGTATCTGATGGAGATATTTCTTTTAATTGCACTTTTTATTTCTTTTTTCTTTTTCCTTTTTTTGTATTTTTTAAAAAAAAGAGCTTCGCTATTTTATATTTTAGTTTTATTTTCCTACCTTGATTTATATTATGGAACCTACACCACTCTTTCCCCAAAACCACCGGAAGCCTTGAATTTACCTTTGGTAAGAGATATAAAATCCACTGGAAATGGAAGGTTATGTAGCAATATTTATAGTTATGATTTTAAATACCTTGTTCCAGAGGAATTAACACAAGATTTTCTGGTAAGATCTTTAAGCCCTCATTTAGGTATTCTCTTTGGGATCCCCTATGCTTTTTCTCCTTTAATTGATAATATGCATCCTGTAAAAGCATCTGTAATAAAAAAAGAGGATCTGGATTTATGGGGTGTAAGTCATATAATTTCTGCTGGGAAAAAAGTTGTTAAAGGGAAATGGGCAATTTTTATGTCAAAAGAGTTTTCTGTTACACTTTATAATGAAAAGCCAACTTATTTATGGTTTATAAGCAAAGAAAATAATTTAAAATATCCTCTGGAAATGCCAAAATACAAAAACCCTTCAATGATAGAGTTGAATATCAAAAATGAAAAGGATGGGATTTTATGGCTGGGCTTTAATTCACTCCCTGGCTGGAAAATATTTGTCAATGGAATAAAAAAAGATTTGGCCAGAGAGGATTTAGAAGGGTTAAATGTCTTTCTTCAAAAAGGAGAAAATAAAGTAAAATTTGTTTATACCCCTCCAGGGCTTGGGTGGGGGTTATTTTTATTCTTTTTAGGTTTATTGTTTATTTTTATATTTTTAAAATTAAAACTTTCTATTTTTAATTAGACCAGTTTCTTTTGAATTTATCTTTATAAAAGATATGTTATAATTAAAAAGAGTGGCAGAAGGAAGCGGGCAGTTGCGCTCTTTTTTAAAGGGTGAGGAAAGTCCGGACTTTGGGATGGGCGCCTGCTGCTTTAAAGCAGAACCCGAAAGGGTATGGAAAGTGCCACAGAAACTATACCGCCTGCCAGAAGCAGGTAAGGGTGAAATGGTGCGGTAAGAGCGCACCGCTTCTTCCGTGAGGAAGAAGGCAGGGCAAACCCCAGGCAAAGCAATGCCAAGCAGGGGGAGAGGTAGCCCATCGCCTCGCCATCACCCCGGGTAGGCAGCATCAGAGAAATAACTGCTAAAAAACAGAATCCGGCTTACGGCTTCCCTCCTGCCACCTTTTTGTCTTTTTAATCTATTTTTAATCAAAAAAGATAATTTATTTTTCAAATGTGATCCATATCACATTTTTCTATTAAAAATGTGTTATATTTTATATTGGAGGTAATTATGAAGAAGTGTTTATTTTTATTACTCTTATTTTTTTCAACTCTATTGCAGGCACAGTGGATAAGAAGAGCTAATATTCAGGGAAATATTACTGATATTTACTATATAGGCGGGCAGACCTTCATTGTTGGGACAAATGGCTCTGGAGTTTTTATAACCTTCAACAATGGCTCAAGCTGGCAGCAAAAAATAGATGGGCTTCCTGATTTTAATGTAAGGGCAGTTTGTGGATTAATTATAACAGATGCCCTGCACCCTTATATTAAAGTTGCGCTATCAAATGGAGAAGTTTATTACTGGGACCTTGCAAATACCTCTCAAACCCGTTTTCTTTTGGATGGAAACTGGCCTTCTAATTCTGGAAGAATAATTGAGGATATGGCAATGGTTCAGGATTATGTAACAAACAATTATAATACCTTTGTTGCAACGGACGGACATGGGATATTAAGGCAGAACGGGCTTGGCACAAACTGGTTTCTTTATACACCGGAAATATTAAAAAAATGGAAGAGTGTGTCTGCTTATCAATTGAAAGATACCAGAGGATATGTGGTTCTGGGAGGAAGAAAGGACCTCCCTCAGATATGGTATATTTACGGAAACTCCTCTACCTGGACCCAGGCAATAATAAATTCACCACCCTCCCAAGGGGCCATTACTTCAATTTCAATTCACAGAACCAGTTTTATGATTGCCTCTGCAGAAGAACCCGGAAAGGGTGTCTATTATTCAACAAATTTTATTAGTTGGGCTCCATTATGCTCCACCCCTCCAAATATGCCAATCTATTCTGCTGATTACGTTTATCTTTCCGGAAACCATTGTATTGCAGCAGGTACCTCCTTTGGAGTTTATTCCCTTGTATCAAATACTTCAGGTTCCTGTGTTTCTGATTATACTCCTTTTACAAATTACAAAGGAAAAATTAGCACTGTTTCTATTTCACCTTCAAATATTGCCCTCGCAGGAGGTCCCTTAAAGGGTCCTGTATCTTTTAATCCCTGTGAACCAACTTCTAACTTTACATACAGAAGAAGTAGTTTTAATGATTATAATGTAAATTTCATAACAGTGTCTCCAAATTATGGAGAGGGTGACCATACTATTTTTGCAGCATCTGGTGTGGCAGGGGTATACAAAAATATTGATGTAATTGATTCCTCAAGTAATACTCAAAGAGGCTATTTCTACAGGATATTTTCAGCAATTAATGAGGATGCAATTCACCCAGTAAACAAGGTAAAAATTCCACCTGGCGGATACCTGGAATCTGGATGTATTTCAAGAAAAACAATTTATGCTTTAACAAATGGTGCTGGTTTATGGTACTCTCCGTATGGAGGAAGGAGCTGGTGGAATTTAAATGCAGGAGTGCTAAATGGTGCAAATATAACTGATATGGCATTTGTTTCAAATAGTCGCTTTTTTGTTTCTGCTTATGGAAGGGATGTTTATGAAACAACCAATACCGGGGGAAGTTATACTGGCACATCTATTCCAAATAAATCTGTCCTTGCCTTGGACAATGTCCCTGGAACCCCTATTCTTTTTGCAGGTTGCACCAATGACATAGAATCCCCTCCAGATCCACCTGGACTTTATAAATATACAGGTGAATGGCAATTTATAAATGGCTCTTCTAACTTTATAATTTCAAGGATTATTGTAGACCCCGAATTTAATACAACAAGAAATGTTTATATTGGAACCAAAAACAGAGGTGTCTGGGTTTATAATGATAACACAGGAACATTTTTGCAATTAAACACTGGTCTGCCAGTAAATGCAAACATTTTAGACCTTAAAATTTCACCTAAATTTGCCGATGATGGCTATATGCTTGCAGCGGCTATGGATCAATATGGAACAGAAAATAAAGGTGTATATTTTTCAAACAACAGAGGCAGCAGTTGGAATTACATTGGAAATGACGATATCTATGACAGGGTCACCAGTGTGGAATTTTCAGCAAATTTCACTGAAGACAGTCAGATTTTTGCAGGAACCGCCCATTTAGGTTTATTTGATGGAATCCTTGGAAGTGGAGGTGTTAACTGGCAAAGGGGTAGAGGTTTTTTTAATGTTCCACCAAATATAACTGGAATTTCCACTGCCCCGGATGATCCCAAAGTTGTATTTGCTTCGACAATGTATGATGGAGTTTTTAAATCAATTGATGGTGGAGATACTTTCCTTCCATGGGGATGGGGACTGGAGTATTACAATGGGACAGAATGGTGTCCTGTTCCAAATACTTTATCAGTTGCAGTAACTGATAACATACCTTCAATTGGGAAAAAAAGAGTCGTAATTGGGACAAAGGGACAGGGAATTTTTTATGGAAATTTTGATATTTCAAATCCTGGATGGGATAGTGTGGCGCCAAGTAATAAAACCAGTGGAATAATAAATGAAATAAGGTATTTAAATTCTACAGAAGATATGCGTGCAACAGATACCACCAGCGGGGACTGGGCATCTGCAAATTTTGGACAGAACTGGTATCAGGTAACTGGTGCAATTTATGGCTTGACAGATATATCCTATGGAAGTGGGCTGACAAGAGGCCTTACCAATTTTGTCTGGGGTTGTTCATCTGGAAAGAGTGTTTCTTTAAGGTCAGGGGTTTGTAATTATCAAGGCGCGGCATGGTACAGACCACCTTTTGGGACCTGGACACAGTGTTCAACAGAGGGGCTTGATACCTGCGAGGACTTTAGATCAATTTTACAAATTGGTTCATCATCAATACTTTTTGGTTCAATTGATATAGGTGGAAGTGGAAATTGGGTTGGGCTTTATAGAAGTGATGATTCCTGTTCATCTTTTAAGCCATCAGCAGAAGGGCTTCCACAAAATCCAAAAGTTTATGCACTTTATCAAAATATTGGAACAGATAATTTTGTGCTGGCAGCAGTTGAAGATTCATACCTGGCAGATTCAGATCAAGGTGGAATATATTATTCTGACGCAACATCTCTGGGCAGGGCATGGGTTATAACAAATCTTCCTTCTGCAACCCCTTCTTCTTGGGAGGTTTCTTCAACTTCAACTGGGACAACAATTTATGCAGGGCTTTCCTCAGATGGAATTTTTTCCTCTCTTCCTTCCTCTATACCAATTTCAGTTCCCCCTACTGCTTATTTTGAAGTGCAATCAGAGGCATGTGTAAATACCCCTGTCCAGTTTAATGAATATTCAGCAGGAAGGGTTACGAGCTGGTACTGGACCTTTGGGGATGGTGGAGAATCTTATGAAAGGAATCCAGTTCATACTTATATCTCTTCTGGAACATATTATCCACGTCTTACTGCAACAAATACCAAGGGTTCTGATTCCTATCCAAATTCTTTATATGATGTTTCAATTGTTGTAAGGGATGAGATGGATGTAGGAAATACTTTGAGGGTTTATAAGACAGGAAATCCAAATGAAATTCAAATTACCTGGAATGATTTGACGGAGGAGACTGGCTACAGGGTATATGCAAGCAATGTTGCTTCAAATTATCAAACATCTTTTCCAGATTTACCTCCAAACACCACTTCATATACGACAACCACGAGCTATACATATTTTAGGGTTCAACCCCTTTCAACAAATCACATTTGTGGGGATGGAATAATCGGGGGAAGCTGGTAAAAAATTTTTTGTAGGGGCTGGGCTTGACCCAGCCCTTATATATTTAAGGCGACCACAAGGGTCACCCCTACAATTTAAAATTTTTCAATTCAATTACTTCTTTTTGGTTTTCAAAATAATTTTTTATTTTTTCAGAAGGCAGATTTTTAATTATTTCATTATAGTAGAATAATGCTTTTTTTAATCTTTTCTTGCTTTCATTTAAATCTTTAATTTCTTTAAAATATTTTGCACACAAAAAATTATACTTCCATACTAAGTTAAAAAAAGGTGTTTTTTTAAATAATTTATCTATTTTATTAATCAATTCAATATATTCCCCCTTTGAAAAAGGGGGATTGAGGGGGATTTTATTTTCAAATTTAAAAATTAAGGATTCAATTTCATATTGTGCC
>JBBFMJ010000021.1:2823-12621 GCA_037478515.1 Thermoanaerobaculia bacterium | reverse complement strand
TTCCATGCAATCTGATTTAGCCAGGGTTGGCTGTAAATTCCTTTGTGGGACCTATGTTCTGGCTTATCAGGGGCTGGTCTATATTGGCAAAGGAAATCTCCATTTCCTTTAAAAAATTAAAAAATTCTGCTCTTTGAAAGGTCTTGTTTCTTATCTCAACCCCTAAGGGAAACTCTTCAAAAAATTCTTTAAAAAAGGATAACCTATTTAAAAAACTTACAGAAAATTTCACTCTGTAGGGAAACTGAAAGAGCATCAAACCCAGACGATTTTCTTCCTTTAAAATTTTTAAAATATTTTTCATTTTTTGCCCTTCTTCCGAAGAAAATTTTTCTTCATGGGTCCAGGGAGAATATGCCTTTAAGGTAAATAAAAATTGAGGGTTTTTTTCCACCTTCCTTATCCAGGATAAAACCATCCTCTCTTCAGGGATTCTATAAAAAGAGGAATTTATTTCCACAGTGTTAAACCTTTCTGAAAGGTAAGAAAGTTGCAAATCCTTTTTTAAATCAGAGGGGTAAAAAACCCCTTCCCAATCTTTATAAGACCAGCCAGCAGTCCCTACATAAATCATAATTTAAATATAACACTTTTCAAATCTTTTGGCTTGGGCTATTTTTTTTGATAAAATAAAGAGATGATAAAGACGGTCTCCTTCTACGGGAAAGTAAATGAAAATATTGACTTTTATGCCACTGTCTATGGAGAATCCATTTACAGGAAGTTCTTTATGAAGGAGACCCAGAAGGGTGTTCATTTTTTTTCAAATGGTAATGAACTTATTTTAACTGAAGATGGAATTATCCATAATTGTAATGGAGGACAGGTCTCTGAATATATGTTTGGGGCATCCCTCCCCATAGAAGATTTACTAAATGATGAGGTTTTAAACCGCCTTGTTTTTTTTGGTGCCTTTGAAAATCCAAAGACACATCAATTGTATTTTACAAATAAAATTTCAGGGATTTTAAGTTATGAATCCATCTTTTTAAATGGAAATGCCCTTTCCTGCTATTTTTTCTTCATAGGTGACCCAAAAAACCTATCTGTAGTGGAAAGGCAGGAAAAGACCTTAAAAGCCTTGGGAAAGTATTTGAAAAGAACTGAAATGGTTGGGAGGCAGGATGATACTGCACTGATGGAAGCCTTTGTGGAATTTTTAGATGAAAAAAACATAGATATTTTTCTTATCAGGATTTTAAACAAAGAAAATTCAGCCATATATAAAAAATTAAAAAAATTTTATGAAAGGTACAGGAAACTGCCTGATACCTTACCTGAAGAGGAAAGTTTGGACCCATACCTTAAAGAAAGGTTAAGGATTGATGTCATCTATCAGGATAAAATAAACAGAAGTTTGATAAAGGAATATAAATATCTTTTAAGTCAGAATGTGGATGGGAAAATACCCCCCTCCATAAAGGCACGCCTTCAGCGTCTCAGAACCTTTTCTGTTAAGCACAACATCCCTTCTTCCCTCTTTGATACTCTGGAAAATATCATTTTCCAGGGAAAGGAAAAAATTACCGGTGAAGAAGAACCCTTCTATATTTCAGAAACCAGGCAGATACTGGAAAGTTTTCTTTTAGAATCAGGACCCTTTACACAGGAAATCACAAAGGAAGAGCTGGTGACCCTGCTTTTTTGCAAACAGAGGGCAGTTCAGGAAAGGGACAACTCCTTTGAAGAAATCCTTCTGGATGTAGGGCGCCTCATTGATGAAAAGGTCTCTCAGACAGAGGATTTTGATTTACTGGAATCCTTTGGAAAGACCATTACCTATTTAGACAGATTTGACTCCTCTGCTTCCTTTATAAATAACATTACCTTTATGGAAGGAAAGGAAGTGGAAGAAGCACATATTCGTTCTCTGGTAAATAATTATAAAATATTCAATGAACTTGAAGAAAACCTCTTTGAAAAACTCTTTATCTTGCCCCTTAAAAAAAACCCTTACATTACAAATTTTGGAAAAAAGAAACTGGAAGAAATTGAAAAGGGTTTAAAAAATATTGCAAATAATGAAGCCACCATTCAGGACCTTTGCTTTATATTAAATGAGATAAATAGACAGGAAGAGATATATCAAGTTTTAAGAGGAATCTGTAAAGAAAGGTTAAAACATTTTTATGTGGATTTAACAAAAAAGGAAGGAAGAATTTCCTTACAGAGAGAGGTTTTAAAGGAATTAAAAAAATCAGGGCAGGAAGATTATTTTGATGAAGGGATTTTTAATTCAGTTATAGAAAAGATACGCCTTGAATCCCTTTATATAAATGAAATTCTGCCAGAAATTATTGAAAAGGGCAATTACGCTTTAAGGGAGGACTTTATTAAAAACACTGGAATTGAGAGGTTTATCCTGGAAGAACTGGAACAGGAATACTTTGAAATTGAAAAACTGGACCCTTCCATCCTTTCAAAAATTCAAGCTACCCTATAATGGAAATAACCTTTCTTGGAACCTCTTCATCCTGGGCAATCCCTCTCCCCTATTGCACCTGCCCGCAGTGCAAATCCAGAGATAAAAAAGACAGAAGATTCAGGTCTTCAATTTACATAAAACCAGATATTTTATTTGATGCTCCACCTGAACTGCCCCTCCATTTTCAAAATTACAGATTCATTAAAATAGGTAAAATATTTATAACTCACTCCCATTCAGACCACATCTTTGGGCTTAAAGACCTTTTTCCAAATTATAGATCTTTGACAAAAAAATTGAAAATTTTCACAAAAAGGGATGTTTTTAGTGAAATAAAAAAGGTTTTTCCTTCCATAAAAAAAGATTATTTTTTCTTTAAACTTCCAGAAAATTTTGAGTTTTTCCCTGTAATTCATTCTGAAAAAATAAAGACCTACGGAATCCTTTATAAAGGTAAAAAAAGATTTGCTTATATCCCTGATACAAAAGGACTACCTGAAAAATCCATTAAAATTTTAAAAAATTTGGACCTTTTGATTTTAGATGGGACTGGGGAAAGAGAAAACCATTTAAAGGAAAAGGAAATCAAGGAATTAATTTTAAAAATAAAACCTAAAAAGGCAATCCTTACACACATAGGGCACTGGAAAATAAAACACAAAGATTTACAAAAAAAGTTTAAAGATTATGCAAAAATTGCCTATGATGGAATGAAAATTAGGCTTTAAAATTTATCTATTTTTCCACAGGAATAAAAACAGGATCGTTGGAACCATTGTCCACCACAGAGGCATAACCAATGTAAAGGGCATCACTGGAAATGCTGAAAATTTTTGCATAAGCAAAGGAAATATTTTGAACTCCTATTTGACTGAAAACATCATTTAATTGCAAATATTCAAAGGGCTTTAAATTTATATATTTTTCACCTATTTTCTGCCCTTCAGAATTATAGAATTCCACTTTAACATCAATGAAATTTCTTGACATACTGGCAAAACCTATATTTGTTCTAAAATTTTCATTCTTATGTAAAAAAGTTAGATATCCAGTTTCTCCACCTGAAAGCAAATTATTTTGATGGAATCCGGGTATAAATTGTCCAAAGGTCCCTGAAGGGTCATCATTATAGGTTCTGGATTTTATTTTTATCTTATCGGTATAAGCAGATACCTTTAATGCCCCTGCTCCTTCATAATTAAATTCTTCATAAAGGAAATCAAAAAATCCCTTACAGGAATCTCTATTGATGGAAAGGTCAATGTTTTGAGAATTTGTATTGTCCTGCCCGGCTTTTAGAAGTGCTAAGTTTAAATCCTGGTTTGAAGAAGAAAAATTACAAATAGTTAAATCTGTTTTCCAGTAAGAACCATAAGCCCCTGGTGAGTGGGCACCTGCTGGAATGATAAAATAGTCAGAATAACCTGATGGCTTTTCTGAAACCACTATAGTTCCACTTTTAGTGCAGCTGGAATTTGCAGAATCTGTTGCTATAAACTGCCAGTTATAGGTTCCTTCTGTAGTATATGTATGGACAGGATTTTGCTGGTCTGAGCCCTCTCCATCTCCAAACTGCCAGGAATAGGTATAGGGTGCAGTCCCTCCTGTAGCAGAAGAAGAAAAATGGACTTCCAGGGGTGCCTCACCTGATGTGGGCTGTGCTGAAGCTGTACAATTAAAGTTTGGTGGAGAGGAAACAGAAACTGTACCACTTTTTATGCACTGGTTACCAGTATTGTCTGTTACTGTAAAATTCCAGCTATAATTCCCTGGATTTTGATAAATATGTGAGGTGTTTTGGTCTCTGGAAGTTTGTCCATCACCAAAATTCCAGAGATAAGTATAAGGATAGGTTCCCCCTGAAGAAGTGGAAGTAAAGTTCACTGTAAGAGGGGCATTACCAGAGGTGGGGCTTGCACTTGCCGTACAACTCAATGGTGCAGTTCCCGTTGTAAAACTCCATACAGAACATCCAGAAGCACTTCCACAGGAATTTTTTGGTACTATCTTCCAGTAATAAGTGGTGTTAGCGTTTAAGTTTCCAGGGGAATATTGAGTATTTGAAACATTTGTTACCAGAGGAGGGTTTGAAGAAGTTCCAAAATATACATCATAGGAAATAGCCCCTGAAACAGAAGACCAGGAAAGGGTTGGAGTGGTGGAAACTCCCGTGGCTCCATTTGAAGGATTTGGGTTTGAAGCACAGGAAGGAGAATTACATATGGTTGTAAAACTCCAGACAGGACAGCCAGAAGCACTTCCACAGGAATTTTTTGGGACTATTTTCCAGTAATAAACTGTACCCTCACTTAAAGTTCCTGGGTTATAGGATGTTCCTGAAGTATTGGTTTTAAAGGGTGGATTTGAAGAAGTTCCAAAATATACATCATAGGAAGTGGCACCAGAGACAGAAGACCAGCTCAAAGTGATTGAAGTAGAAACTCCCGTGGCACCATTTGAAGGATTTGGATTTGAAGCACAGGAAGGAAGGGTGCAGATTAATATATTGCTGGTGGTACAGGAAGTTATTGTCACAGGATCCCCATTGGGATTTGACGCTTCCCCGGAACAGGTAAAAGGATAAGTTCCCTCCGAAGCATTGGATTTTGAGGCAAACTGGATATTTACCACAGCTCCATTTTCAATTGTGGTGGTACCTCCATATATTATCACCCTGAAATGCCCTCCTCCTAAATCATTTCCAGAACAGACCTTCCCAGCAGAACTGGAAGCAGAGCCACAGCTTACATTGGATCCTGAAGGAGCATTAAAAGCACTGGCGCTATAGTAAATATCTATATTAAGGGCTGAAATACAGGGGCTTCCATTATTTGTTAAATTATAACTTAAAGTGGTGCTTTGACCTGGAGTAATGCTGGAGGGGTTTAAAGAAGAAGAAAGGGCGCCAGTACATTGAGAAAATAAATTTACAGAAAAAAATACTAAAATAAAAGCCAAAATAAATTTAAAAATTTTCATATATACCTCCTTGAAATTAGTGGCATTGTGAGGGGATTATTATCCCTAAGTTGCAATTTACCATCTTTTGAACATCTGTTATGGAACAGGTAGAGTTCAAATCACAATCAGCACACTGAGAACAGGCCTCAATTCCAAGATTCATATTTACTGATTTCTGTACATCAGATATATCACAATAATTCCCGTTGCTGTTGCAATCCCCAAAAGTTATTTGCTGGATTATTGTAAAATTTGTATCTGAAAAATCATAATAGTTTGAATTGGATGTATCGGTAATTTTTATTTTGTAGTCACTTCCATTTTGAAGGGAATTTGGTACTTCCCATAAAAAAATCCCATCATTTTCTGTGGAACTGGAAATTGTGATGCTTAAAATCCCGCCTTTATAAAGTTCTATTTTCACATTTGAAGAACAGGAAGTATTGCTCCTGGTCCAGGTTATATTATAACTTTGACCCTTATACCAGCTTTCATTTCCATTTGGAGAGGTTATCTTGATAGTACAGGGCTTTCCCTGTGGAAATATATTTTTTATTATGCTCTGCCCTTCTATATAATTGAAATGCCAGTATCCCGTTGTGATATTATTTATGCTGTACCATCCATCAGCACTTCCACCCCATCCAAAATTTATTTTTATAAAATAAATCACTGGTGGAACTTCATAATCAAGTACAAGGGTGGGGGCATTGTAAGAACCACTTTCTTTACTGTACCATAAAATACCATTTGTAGTATCCATAGGATTCCATAAAAGAAATCCTTCATTTTGATAGGTTCCATTTATCCATTCCTGGACCATCTGGGTAACATTTACACTTTGCTGCGTCCAGTTTGTGGTGGGAACTGTAAAGTTTGTTATAGCACCACTTGCCTGTGGTCTGTTGGACCAGGTTACAGTATTTTCCTGCCAGCTTCCAAATACTCTTGAAACATTAATTTTAATTGTTTGATCTGTTCCATTCCTCTGAAATGCAGTCAAGGCAAGCATTGAATTTATAACATTTGCATTGCTTGGAATCTGACTTAAATCAAATTTTAAAAGATCCCAGCAATACTGGAGAGTAGAATCTTCATATCCTCCAGAAATATTGCTTAAACTTCCATAATTTATACCAGGAGTACCGCTACAAATCTTTGTATCCTTTTCTGGATATAAAAATTTTGTCCTGAAATTGCTATGAGAATTCTTTAATGTCAAATTGTTATATCCATAAATTACTGTGGCATGTCCCATAACTGTTAAAGGGTTTGTTTCATTATAGCCAACCATAGTGAACTCAAGGGGCCTGTTATTATCTATCTCTTCAACAATTTTATTGAACCATTCCTGATCTGATGGAAGTGAAATTCTGTTTACTTGTTGCATAGATGGATCATAATAAAAGTACTGGGGGAAAGCAGTTATTGCTTTACTGGGTTCCCCACTAGAGCCAGTCCTTCCATAATCAATTTCTAAGGCAACACCCACCTCATAGGAAAGCTCTGCTAAGGCTTCTTTTTGAATTTGAGGGCTGGACTGGGATGCTGAATCTGGCATATTTTCCCAGTCATAGGGATCACTGAAAGTGGCAGAAAGGGTCTGACTCCCGCAACCATCCCCATCCCACAGGTAAGAATGGCTTCCATTGCCCTGGGGGGGCCAGTTGTAATATTTCATTATCTGGGCAAAGGCAGTGGCAACACAACCTACAGGAGTGGGGCTTCCACAGGCAAGGGGACAGTACATATTATAGGGGTTGCTCTGGTGCCACAAGGTTGTAAAGGCAAGTTCTCTCTGGGCAAGGACTGTCTCTGAACTTTCTATTTTTTGATTAAAACCCTCACTATTTAAAAGCTCCTGCCACATTAGGTTATTGGACTGACTGAAATATTTGGAACATTCCTCAGAATCCAGATTGCCACATAAATCTTCTAAATCTTTATAAATAGTATATAATTCATAGACCACATCCTGGGCAAAACCAGGGCTTTCCCAGTCAAAATTTGAACTTAAACTGTACGCTTTAATTGGAGGCAAATATTTATACTTTGGAACAAAAATATAACCTGTCCCTTCCAGATTGAACAGATAACCTATTTGATAACCATTAAAATATATCTCTCTGCTGGAATTTATTTCTATACTAAGCAAATTGTTTTTGGATTTCAAAAAATTTAACCAACTATTGGCAACAACCATTGCTTCATTTGGTTCTGAAATATAGGAATAGCAAAAAACCATTGCAGGAAACATTATTAAGAAAATAAGAAAAATTTTTTGTTTCATATAAACCCCCTTTTTATATTCCATTAATTTTCATATTCAATTTCTATGCCAGATTTTTACAGAAAGAAAAAAAATCCCCTTTAATTGCTTTAAGCAAAAGAAACTCTGGCAGATTCGGGAAATAATTTTGGATAAAAAGTTAGCCATCTGGCTAATCCAGTTAGAAAATTTTCTAACTTTTTTAATAAATTTTCTGCCATAGTTTGACATTTCTTTTAAAAATGATAGAATTTTTTTATGGAATTTAAAGATTTAAAGAAGATAATCGGCTCTTACTGGGCATCAAGGGCAATAATTACGGCAGTGGAACTGGACATCTTCACCAAAATTCACAGGGGAATAAATAACATCAAAGACCTTGCAAGGGAATGTAAAGCATCCATAAGGGGTATGGAAGCCCTTATAACCTATCTTATTTCCATTGAACTGATTGAAGAAAAGGAAAGGGGACTGGAAATTTCCAAAGAAGCCCTTTTTTTATCTTCTCTCTTTCCCCAAAATAAATTAGGATGGGTTAATCATCAAAAAAATCTCTTTTATAGATGGTGTAAACTGACAGAAGCAGTCAGAAAAGGAAGACCTGTAAAGGATAAATTTGACTTGAAAAGTTTTATACTGGCAATGGAGCAGGGAAAAGAAATTGACCCTTCAGTTTTAAAAACCCTTCCCCTTGAGGAAGAATTTAAATTACTGGATTTAGGGGGAGGACCTGGCACCTATTCAGTCCTTTTTCTTGAAAACTTTCCAAAGAGCCAGGTTACTCTTTTTGATTTGCCAGAAGTAATTAATTTTGACAAAAAAGTTCTCCCTGAAAAAATCTTAAAAGATAAAAGATTTAAAATGCTAAAGGGAGATTTTTTAAAAGACCCCCTTGGAAAGGGTTATGACTACATCTGGCTTTCCTCTGTTATCCATTCCTATGGAAAAAAAGAAATTGAAAAACTTATAAAAAAGTGCTCGGAAAGTTTAAATAAAAAAGGAAAAATTTTTGTCTTAGATTACTTTTTAAATGATGATAAAAAAGGACCTCCCTTTTCTGCCCTATTTTCATTAAATATGCTTGTAAATACAAAAAACGGAAAGACATACAGTTTCAAAGAAGTTGAGGAAATTCTTTTAAAATATGGCTTTTCAGAATTCCAGCGCCTCCCCTTTCAGGAAAATAATTCTGTTTTAATTGGAACCCTTCTATGAAGGATATTGGAAAATATAAAGTTTTCAACACCATTGGTACTGGTGGGATGGCAAATATTTATCTTGCAGAAAAAAAAGATACGGGGGAAAAAGTTGCCATAAAAGAAATAATACCACAAATTGCAAAGGACGAAGAATTTATAAAAAGATTTGTAAGGGAAGTCAAAATAATGCAGTCCTTAAACCATCCAAATATACTTCCCATCTATGATGCCTGTCTGGGACCTGAAGAATACTACATCGTTATGCCCTATCTTTCTGGAGGAACTTTAAAGGAAATTTTAAACAAAGTCCAGAGAATCCCAATGGATTTTTCAATATTTATATTACAACAAATTATGAAGGCACTGGAATATGCCCACCACAAAGGGGTAATCCACAGGGACCTGAAACCCTCAAATGTTATGTTTTCTGGAGATGGAACCTTATATCTGACAGATTTTGGAGTTGCCAGGGCTTCAACATTGACCCAGCTTACACAAACTGGGGAAATCCTGGGCACTCCCGGTTATATGTCTCCTGAACAGGTTCTGGGAATGCCCATTGACTACAGAAGTGATTATTTTTCCTTTGGAATTATGGCTTATGAACTTGTAACTGGAATAAATCCCTTTTTAACGGACAATCCCATAACCACAATGAAACAGATAGTGGAATATTACCCACCAGGTCCTATGGACATAAACCCTGCCCTGGAACCTTCCCTTGAAGATTTAATCCTTAAACTTTTAAAGAAAAAACCTGAAGAAAGGATTTCCAACGGTTTTGAAATTTTAGAAAATTTATTATTTTACTGGAAAGATAAGCCCTCCACTACTATCAGGGAAGATTTTGTGGAATTTTTAAAAAATCCAGAAGAAATCTTAAAAAAATACGAGGAAGCAAAGAAAAGGGCTTTACAAGAAAAATGGAAGTTTATGGTTCAAAG
>JBBFMJ010000021.1:0-2813 GCA_037478515.1 Thermoanaerobaculia bacterium | reverse complement strand
AGCATAAAGAAAAGGCAAAAATACTTCTGGGGAAAAAGGAAAGCAAAACTATGGTTTACTGGCATATTTTTCAGGCGCATAATTTAAATCCCCTGGACAGTGAAGCAAACAGAATGCTGGAAGATTTAAAAGCTTCTCTGGGAGAAAGCAGGAGTGCCAGAGACCCTATTGTGGAAAGGTTGGAAGAAAAGTGGAGGCAAAATCCAGAAAATTTTAATGTCTTAATCCAGCTGGGAAAAATTTACAGAAGCAGAAAGGACTATTTAAATCTTCTAAAGATATATAATCGACTGGAAAGGTTAAATATTAAAGACCCCTATTTAAAAGGACAAATTCAATCCCTTGTAATACCAGAAGAACAGAAA
The DNA here is from genome assembly GCA_037478515.1 of Thermoanaerobaculia bacterium. Lineage (GTDB taxonomy): Bacteria > Acidobacteriota > Thermoanaerobaculia > UBA2201 > UBA2201 > JBBFMJ01. Next base: position 2,448 of record JBBFMJ010000021.1, on the reverse strand, counting down.
CCCCCAGCCCCTTTACAGGAAATTAAAAAGGAACCATTCAATCCTTTAAAGGCAATACCCCTATGGGCTTATATCATTTTGGGGCTTTTGATTGGCATATTTTTAATAAATAAAATAATTACAAAAGGGCAGGAAAAGGCACAGGAGGCAACCCAGACAGTTTCACAAGAAATGGATAATATAATAAGTACCTTTGAGCAAAACATAAAGGAACTGGATTTTAATATAAAACCCTTTCTTAAAATGGAAAGGGAAGGAAACTTAAAAGGGGCCCTGGAGGGTTATAATGCCTTGATTTCTGAAAAACCAAACCATCCAAAGGTTTATATACTTTATGGGAGGGCAGGGCTCTGTGCTTTGAAAGTGGCAGATTACAGGCAGGCAGTGGAAAACCTTAAAGCAGCTTATTCCAAATCCCCTGAAAGGGAAAAGAAAAAATACCTGATACCCCTTTCACAGGCATATATTAAAAATGGACAGAACTTTGAAGCAGAAATGATATTAAAGGAAGGAATTGAAATGAAAGATGAAGAAATTTCCCCAGAATGCCTCTTTATCCGTGCAGAATTATATCTGAAACAGGGAAAGAGAAATTCTGCAAAGGATGATCTGGAAGCCATAGAAAAAGATTACCCAAATTCTTCATTCCTGGAAAAAGCAAAAAACCTTAAAAATTCTTATAGCCTTGAATAATTTTTTATAAAGGAAAGATTAAAATTACTTCCGTCCCCTTACCTTCCTCACTTTTTATCTCTATTTTTCCATTATGCTGTTCCATTATTCCATAAACAATGGAAAGTCCCAGTCCTGTCCCTGTTTTTTTTGTGGTAAAGAAAGGTTCAAATATCTTCTCCCTTATACTTTCAGGTATCCCTGGTCCTGTGTCCCGGAATTTAAAAAAGACCTTTCCATTTTCCCTATCAAATTCAGAAGATATAAATATTTCACCTTTTCCTTCCATTGCTTCCATAGAATTAATCAAAATATTTAAAAAAACCTGATTTATCTGATCCTTGTCTGCAAGGACTTCTGGCAAATCTCCCTTTAAATTAAAATTAACTTTTATATCTTTAAAATTTTTCTGATTTTTTACCAGATTAAAAATTTCCATAATTACACTATTTAAATTTACCCTTTGCTTTTGAGGAAGGGTTTGCCTGGAAAAATCCAGAAGCCCCTTTACAATTCTTCTGCACCTTAAAGTTTCATTGACTATTACCTCTATGTCTTTTCTTTTAGGATCCTCTGAAGGAAGTTCTTCCAAAAGCAAACTGGCATTGGTTAAAATTCCTGTTAAGGGATTATTTATTTCATGGGCAACCCCTGCTGCCAGTTTTCCTATTGCTGCAAGCTTTTCTGTCTGAAAAATATTTCTTTGAATTGTTTTAAGTTCCTCTGTCTTTTCCTGAACCTTTTTTTCCAAAGTTTCTGTCCATTCCTTTAAAATTTTTGTCTTATCCTCCAGCTCCTTTGCCATTTCATTAAAATGAATTTTCAGAAGCCCTATTTCATCTCTTTCCTTAAGCTCCAGGCGTATGGAATAATCTCCTCTGGATACTTTTGTCAGGGCCTCTGTAAGCTCCTTTATGGGCTGGGTTATCCTTCTGGCAATGGTAAAGGAAAAATATCCCACCAGAACTATTCCCAGGATTGCAATGTATACAAATATCAGAATACTATTTATAAGCTTTTCCTTATAGGGTTTTTCCAGAATACCTATATGAAGAACCCCTACCTTTTCACCAGAGATTGAATAAATGGGTTCATAAGCAGAAATATACCATTCATTAAAAAAATAGTTTTTTCCTCTAAAGGTTTCGTTTTTCTTATAAATCTTATCCTGAACCTCCTTGGGCAGAAAAGCCGAAATTCCTCTCTTTCCATCGGGAGTTTTGATGGTAGCAGAAATGGATACATCCCCTTGGAAAATAGATACTGCCCCCAGTTCCTTCCCCTTGTAAAAATTTTCCTTAAATATTACCTCTTTAATTTTATCCACAATTTCATAATTTTTATTCAATATTACACCTCCATAAAGGATGCCCATAAACTTTTTTTCAGGGGTAAAGACAGGCACCCCTGCTACAATTGCCAACCCTTCCTTTATGGTCCCCCCTTCTTTCCCCTTTTCCAAAGGTATCTTCATATAGACCCTTGCAAAAAGAAGAATAGACTCTTTTTTTAAATCAAATTCCTTCATTATAAGAGTTCCAGAAAGAGCTTCCTTTTTTAGCAAGACATCCTTTATTATGGGGTTTTGCTGCATATCTTCTCCAGATGCATTTGGATTGTTTACACTTAAAAGGAGTAACCCTTTGCTGTCTAAGACATTCAAGAGGTCAAGCCCCTCTTCCATTTTAATCCTTTCCATTTCCATAAACATATTTTTTTCATTTCTATGGATAAAAAAATCATATATAACCCTTTTGGAAGCATGGATTTTTAATG
>JBBFMJ010000020.1:0-12846 GCA_037478515.1 Thermoanaerobaculia bacterium | reverse complement strand
TGGTACCATTCCACAGGTACTTCCTTGAACCTGAAACCCTTTATCTTTGCTAAAACCATAACCTCCACATCATAACTGAAACCCTTGAGTTTCATTTCTTTAAAAATTTCCTTTGCCACAGAGGTTTTAAAAAGTTTAAAGCCACACTGGGTATCATAGATGCCTGGCAAAAAAAACAACTGCACAATTTTGTTAAATATTATCCCCATTTTTTCTCTATAAATTGGCTGCCTTTTTTTTATAAAGGACCTATCCAGCCCCCGGGAACCAATTAAAATTGCATAGTCCTTTAAAAAGGGGAAAAACCTTCTGACCTCTTCCACAGGAGTTGAAAGGTCTGCATCGGTAATTAAAAGATAGGGAACATCGTCCCTTGCACAGAGAACCCCTTTCTTTAAGGCAGAACCCTTCCCTTCATTTTTTTCATTTCTTAAAATCTTTAAATTTGGAACCCTTTCTTTAATTTCCAATAAAATATCATAGGTTTTATCTCTGGAACCATCATCAACTACAATTATTTCTTCCGGCTCAATAAGAGAACATTCAAGGATTCTTTTTAAACTTTTTTCTAATCTTTTTTCTTCATTAAAGGCAGGAATTACAATGGTAAGAGGGAGCTTCAAAATTCAGCAATCTGGATTTTTTGCAATCTTTACAATGGAGACAGTGTCATGTTTTATATAATCACTGGCACAGGAACCGCAGAGGGCAAGTTCCACTGCTGGTTTATCTTCCCCTGGTGGAATTTTCTTTATCATATATTCAGCATCACTTTTCCCACAAACATCACAGATTTTTTTCATTTTACTATATTCCCTTCTTCAGCACTTCCAGAAATTATGGTTGCTTCAGAAAGTTTCTCACCCTTTACTTCAACAATTTTAATCTCCCCTACCTTCTTTTCTTCCCTTCCAAGCACCTCTCCAGTATCAGGATCCTTTATTTCCTTTGCAATCTTATAAACCCCTAAGGTTTGACCTGGTTTTATATTGTGCGAAGAACCTAAATTTATATAGACAGTGTTTCCAGAAACTGAAGCCACCTTTCCTGATACAGCAGCAATTGCAGTGGAGGTTTGGAGAGGGGTTTGAAGCAAACTCTGGGCAAGTTTTTTTACCACAGGCCTTAATACTTTATCAAAAAGCCGTTCATCCTTATCCACTCCCCCACCAGTTCCAAAGATTTCAAGATTAAAATTGGATTCCTTTTCAGAAGCAGAATCAGCCCAGAGGATTTCACCAGTATTTACCGAAAAAAGTCGTGCATCCAGTGCTGAAACAAATTCTGTCTTTTTTGCACCAAAACCAATTCCCCAGGCACCCCTTGCTTCCTTTTCTGTTTTGCCAAATTCAGTAACGGAGCCAGCAATTAAGTACTCCGCACCCAGGAGTTTGCCAATTTTCATTGCCGTGGAAGGATCAATGTCTCCCGATAAAACAAGCCCCTTTTCCTTCATAATGGCATCCAGTCGCTCCCTTTCAATAACCCTAAATTGCTTGCTTTTGACCAGCTCCGTTATAAGCATATCCTGGGCAGCAGCTCCAACCCTATCATCCCACCAGTAGTGATGTCCTGCCAGGGATTTATTCACAAATTCCAGGACCACAACTCTTGGCTGGGAAATAAGTGACATAGTAAAAAGTAAGAAAACAAAAAAACTGGAAAGCTTCATCTTCTCCTCCTTAATTTTTGTTATTTATATTTTATCATATATTTATATAAAATAAATTTCAGAAATCCTGTTCTGCAATTTCTAAAAGGAAGGGATTGTTTTCCATCTCAAAGCCCAATTCTGTCTCTTCCCCGTGGCCCGGGAAAATCCTTAAATTTTGGGGAAGTTTCCTTAATTTCTTTAAGGAGTGATACATTTTTTCATCAGAGCCACCAGGAAGGTCTGTCCTTCCAATGGAACCCTGAAAAAGAAGGTCCCCTGTAAAGAGCATATCTTCTATCAAATAACATAAAAGACCTGGTGAATGTCCTGGAAAGTGAAGGGCTTTTATTTTCAAATTTCCAAACTGTATCTCCTCCCCATCCTCCAAAAAGTTTTCTGGTTCAGGAGGATTGGAATAAAAAAATCCAAACCACATTCCCTGCTCGGGTATGGATTTATAAATTGGTACTTCATCCCTGTGCATATAAAAGGGTATGGAATATTTTTCCACCAGTTCCTTTACACCAGCACAATGGTCTATATGGCAGTGCGTCAGAAGAATTGCCACCGGTTTAAGTTTATATAATTCTATAACGGAAATTATCCTTTTTACCTCTTCCCCCGGGTCAATAATAACACATTCTGGACTTTCACTGTCCCATAAAATGTAGCAGTTTGATTGAAAAAAACCAAGGGTTAATCTCTCTATTTTAATCAAGCCAGGTCTTTCAAAATCTCTTTCAAAAAGTTATAAAATCTTTCCACCGATTGTATATGAACTCTCTCAGAAGGAGAATGGACATTTTCTATCTGGGGTCCAATGGAGACCATATCCATACCCTTATAATGTTCACCTATTATTCCACACTCAAGGCCTGCATGGATTGCTTTAAGCTGGGGTTTTGAACCAAAGACCCTTTCAAAGGTGGATGAAACCTTCTTCAAAAGTTCAGAATCTGGCTCTGGCTTCCATCCAGGATAACCCTTTGACTGCTCCACCTTTGCACCAGAAATCTTTCCCAAGGAACTTAAAATTCCAGCAGCCCAGTCCAGACCAGATGAGAGAGAGGATCTCTGAGAGGTAGCAATTTCTATTTCCTTTTCCCTTGTTTCAATGATGGCAAAATTTGTGGAGGTCTCCACAAGATTTGGTAGATCAAAAGACATTTTCAGGACACCATGGGGAATGGTGCTTAAAAAATTTAAAAGTTTTTCTTTAAACTTATCATCAAGGGGTTTTAATTCTGGCTTTATCTTTTCAACAATAATATCCAGTCCCGGGTCAATTTTTCCATATTCAGACAAAAATATCCTCTTTTGATTTTCTGCAAACTTTTTTATATCCTTATCTGTTCCAATAACTGCAAAGGCCTCCCTGGCGATAGCATTTCTCTTGGACCCACCTGATATGGAATAAAGCTCAAAATTCCTTATATTCAAAAGTTCTATGAGAAACCTTGTAATCAGGAGGTTTGCACAGGCTCTTCCTTCGTGTATATCCACCCCTGAATGCCCCCCCCTTAAACCTTTTATAGAAATCTTATATAAATTTTTAAATTTACTTCTTTTCTTCCTTTCTGCCTTAAATTTTAAAACAGTATCCCTTCCGCCAGCACAGCCAATATATATAACCCCTTCCTCCTCAGAATCCAGATTTATAAGTTTTCTTCCCTTAACAAAAGTGGAAGAAAGCCCGAAAGCACCATTGAGGCCCGTCTCCTCGTCCACCGTAAAAAGCAATTCAAGTGGTCCCCTTTTATACTCCTTCTCCTCCATAAGGGCAAGGCAGGTGGCAACACCAATTCCATTATCAGCACCAAGGGAGGTCCCATCTGCCATTAAATAATCCCCGGAAACCTTTAATTTTATAGGGTCCTTTTTAAAATCATGCTCAACTCCTTCATTCTTTTCGCAGACCATATCCAGATGGCATTGAAGGACCACAACCGGTGCACCTTCGCTTCCTTCTGACGCTGGAACTTCAACCAGAATATTTCCAACCTTATCCTTCTTTGCCTTAAGCCCAAATCCCTTTGCCACATCCAGCACATACTGTCCCACCCTTTCTTCATTTCCGCTTCCCCTCGGTATTTTTGAAATCTCTTCAAAATATTTCCACAAAACTTCTGGCTTTAAATTGAGCATAACTCCCCCTTTAAAAATTTTTAGATTTTAAAATACCATAAACTCCCAATTTAATCAAGGATTTTTTAATCCTATTTTATAAATTGACGCAATACCAGCCTGCCCTGCTTAGAATTAGAGTACCTTAGTGCAGAAGCAAGGAGGCAGTAGTTTAATAAACTTTTGCTTTTGCTCTGCTTCACTATATTTGTCACAATCCCTTTGAAGAAGTGCTTTAGTACAGAAGCAAAGCAATTTAAAAAACTTTTTACTTCTGCTCTACTGCACTATTTACTCTCAATCCCCATAATTTTGAGGGTTTTCTGGAATTTTTGAATCATTTTTCCCTGCTTTTGGAACTTTCAAGGGTTATGGTCTTTTTTAAAATTTCCCCGTTTCTTAATATCTCAAATTCAACTCTTTCCCCTACTTTTTTACCTTTAAAGGCAGACATATAGTCATAAATATTTTTTATCTCTTTTCCATCCACTCTAATTATTATATCTCCCTTTTGAAGCCCACCCCTTTCAGCAGGGCTTGATGGCTGAACCCCTGCTATTTTATATCCTTCTACATCTTCCCCAAATTCAGGAATTGTTCCTACATAGACCTTCATTGCACTTTTTCCCCCTTCCTTTGGTACTGCCTTTGATGGAGTAAATTCAATCCTTTCAATTTCCTGAAACTTCAAGGTCACTTCTTTTGCAAAATTTAAAATCTGAACCATTCCATTATAGTTTATCCTTTCATAGGTATCTGTGGGCATATGGTAATCAGGGTGGACATCTGTAAAAAATCCAAGGACTGGTATATCTTCTTTGTAAAAGGCAGTGTTGTCTCCCTGAGAAAAACCACCTAAATTTTTAATTATTTTAAAATCATAATTTTTTGAAATTTCATCAATTACTGAATCAATTTGAGGGGAGGTATCGGTGCCTAAAAGAATAAGTTTTTTATCCCTCATCCTTCCAACCATATCAAAATTAAGCATAATTGAAATATCCTTTAAGTTTATGGATGGATTTTTGACAAAATAACTGGAGCCAATCAGTCCCAGTTCTTCACCTGAAAAAAAAGCAAAGACAATTCTATACTTTAAATTCTCCCTCTCCTTTGAGAAAATTCCTGCCATTTCCAGAAGAAGGGCTGTGCCTGATGCATTGTCATCTGCCCCGGGATGTACCTTTCCATACTTTTTTTCCCACCTTGAGGTCTCCCCTCCCATTCCAATGTGATCATAATGTGCACCTAAGAGAATAAATTTCCCATTCCAGTTTGAGGGTTTTAGTACTCCAATTATGTTCTGGCATTCCTTTTTTTCCTGAATAAGTTCTGTTTGAATTTTAAATTTTATTTCTTTCATTTCCAGGGGCTTTGGCTTCTTGGTTTCCATTAAATTTTTTTCAACTTCTTTTAAATTAAATCCAGCCATTTTAAAAATCTCTTCCCCTTTTTTCTGTGAAATTTGAAGAGCAATTATACCCAAATCTGCGCCTGTGGCATCCTTTTTGAAGAGTTCAAGTTTTTTTTCCTTTTCTGTTATGGGTCCTGTAAGAAAAACAATCCCCTTTGCTCCCTTTTCCCTGGCAGTTATAATTTTATCTGAAAGGCGGTCATAGTAGGAAAAGGGGCTTTCTGGATCCTTTCCATAAGGGTTATACCTTAAAACAAAGACAATTTTATCCTTCACATCAATTCCACCATAATCATCATATTCCAGTTCAGGAGCATTTATTCCATATCCAGCAAAGATAGCATCTCCTTCATAAAAGCCAGAAGTGGAATAGGGAAGGGGCTTGAAGTCCTTATTTAATTTTAAATTTATCTCTTTTCCTTCAAATTTAATTGAAAAATGGTTGTTTTTTCCCAAAAGGTTTCCTGAGATAAAGGGAAATTTCTGGCTCTGAGTTTCAATGCTTAAATTTTTTAAATAATTTTCAATGAAAACTGCTGCCTTTTTTGCCCCTTCAGAGCCAGTCATCCTGCCTTTTAAATCCTTTGAAGAGAGGTATTTTATGGATTTTTTTAAGTTTTCTTCTTCACTTTGGGAAAATAAAAATACAGAAAAAAGTAAAAATAAAATGAATTTTCGCATATTTTCTCCTTAAAAATTTAATCTATATTTTAACACCAAAAGATTTAATATTCTTCCACTTCAAACTGGATATTTATTTGAGGGTTTGTAAGTTTTAAGACATCCAGAGTTTTATCAAGGTCTCCCAGGGGTTTCATATCAATGTGATCTCTGTGAAAAAATGCTGAAATTTTTGTCCCCTTCCCCTTTTTGCTTTCAATTTTTAGAAATCCCCCTGTCTCTTCTGCTGATTGTTTCAAAAAGGGTATTCCAAGCCCAAATTTTTTCCCTTCTTTTGTGGTATAGAAAGGATTTTTTATCTTTTCTGAAAGTTCTTCATCCATCCCCTCCCCATCATCAATTATTTCAATGAAAAGCCCATCCCCATCTCTCTGGAATTTAAATAAAATTAAAATATTTTTTGCCTTTGCCCTTATGGAATTTTCCACTATATCTAAAATATGCAAAGAAAGGTCTTCCATTAAATCTTTAAAAACCTCCCTTCTTTGTTTTTAAAGGCAAGAGTTATTTCTTCAAAATTTAAACTTCCCAGATAAAATTCTGTCTTTCTTTGCCCTATTTCTTCTAAAAAATGCGAATCAGAAGAGCGAATTAAAGGCAGATTGTAAAATTCATATTCTTTTTTTAAATCAAAGACAACTTCAAGCCCATCTAATTTTAATCCTTCTGGTATAAAACCCAACTGCCCTATTATTGAAAAGGCTTCCCTGTCTATATGGCTGGCAATGGCAAGACCTCCAAATTGATGGATTTTTTCCACAATTTCTTCTATTTTTAAATTTACTGCATAAAATAGGGACTTTTTGCAGAAACTTAAAACATTTTCCTCCCTATCCACCACTGGTTGTTCCTCTAAAAACCTTTCTTCCTGAAGATCGGGTAAATTTTCATAGATTATATTTTGAAAGGGAAGGGCTTTTTCCAAGTTTTCAAATATGCCAAGGATATGTACTTCTTCCTCTGTGGTCACCTCCATTCCAGGGAGAACAAGAATATTATTTTCCTTTCCCAGCTCCATGGCTGGTTCTGTATTTTCCATTGAGTTATGGTCACAGATGGCCAGAATCTCCAGTCCTTTCAATTTTGCTTCTTCTATTATATTTTTCGGGGACATCTCCAGGTCTGCACAGGGGGAAAGGCAGGTGTGAATGTGCAAATCCCCTTTAAAAAATCTCATTTCAATAAATTATAGATTATCCCGCAGGCATCAAAGAGAGAAAAGGAAGTCCTTATAAGGGCAACATTTTCTTCTTTTGCTTTATTTATAACCTCCTCATCACAGGTTTTGGAAGAGACAAAAATTATGGCAGGAAGTCCCTTCATCACTGCCACAGGAATAATATTTATATGGGTTTGAATTGTAAGCCATACCTCCCCTTCCTTTGCATTTGCAAGGACAAAGGAAAGCATATCCCCTGCAAAACCACCCTTTATCTCTGTCTGAAGTAAATTTTCCCCGGTTAAAACCTCTCCTTTTAAACTTTCAACAATCTCTTTTAATTTCATAGGTTAACTCCAAATTTTAAATGGGTATATTCTCCTACCTTGGTCTTTATCTCCATTTCATCACATAAATTTTTTATATTGGGAAGTCCCATACCTGCCCCAAAACCCATACTTCTTACCCAGTCAGGGGCAGTGGAAAAACCAGGGGTCAAGGCCTTTTCAATGTCTGGAATCCCGGGACCCCTGTCAAAGGCTTCCACAATGATTTTATCTGAATAAACCTTTACCGTTATTCTTCCACCTTCTGTAAATATAACCATATTCATCTCTGCTTCGTAGGAAGAAATAGCAAGGCGCCTGACCTTTTCTGGTTCTATCCCCAGACGCAAAAGGTTTGTCCTTAATCGGGAAGAGCACTCCCCTGCTTTTTTAAAATTTCCACCCTTGACAAAAAAGGAAAACCTTATTTCCATCTGGTCTGCCAAAAGGTCTTCAAAAATATGGCTTGCCCTGTACTTATGGATTTCTTCCTGGTGGTAATCAATCTCTAATTTTTTCAAAAGGCATCGGATTATATCTCCCTTTGTAATCATTCCCACCAGTTTTCCAGAATCCCTTTCTATGACAGGTAATCTTCCAAAATGGGTTTCATTAAAAATGGAAATAGCATGGACTAGGGGCTCATCGGCATATACAGTTTTTATATTTTTTGTCATTTTAGCACCCACCTGCTTATCCATTTCCTTTGCCATTAGGCAGTTTATCAAGTCCTCTATACTTATAATCCCCACCAGCTGGCCATCTTCCAAAACAGGGGTTCCTGAAATTCTATGTTCTTTTAAAAGGTTTCTGAGTTCATACATTGTGGTAGAAGGGGTTACAACGATGGGGTTTGTGGTCATTGCTTCTGATACTTTCAGTTCATAGGTTAGTTCCTGAATTTTTGTATATTTTGATACTTCCTGCTGGTTCATTTCAGATTGGCTTCTCCAGAAAGTCCATGGCTGTACAAAATTCCACAACTATCATACATATGGTAATTTGTAGAAATTAAAACAATTCCTTTTTCCTCAGCAAGGTTTATCATTTCCTGAGGGCAGGGTTTTCCCCTTACAATACATACGACAGTTATTCCAGCCATCTCGGCAGTATAAATTGCCTGAATGGTGGTGAGCCCTGTAAGGAGGACTATTTTTGGTTTGGAAAGAGCAAGGACATCAGACATAAGGTCTGCTGCCCCACCTGCCCTTACCTCCATTTCCAGATCAGCCTCCTTTGTAAGTACTCTGGCATCTAAAAGTTTAACTATATCTTTTAATTTCATAATATAATTTTATCATTATTTGAAAAAATATCCATTGGAATCGTACCAGAAAAGAAAATCCAGATGGTTTGGGGGTATATTATATTTTCTGGAAAATTTTAAAATCTTTTTTTCCATTTCAAGATAATTTTTTTTAGATATATTTTTTGGTATTTTTCTTATTATTTTATACCTTAAAGCACACTTTAAAATATGCCTGTCAATTATTATAAGGTTTTCAGACCTTCCAATATTTCTTAAAAAATGGGATGCCTCTTTAAGTCCCAAACCTTTAATCTTTTTTACAAGTTCCTCCCTTAATTTTTTTTCATCTTCAAAGGAATTTAAAAAATTGCCAAGGCTCCCTTTCCCATCTTTAAAAAATAATTCCCTTGCTCTTACAATATAATCTGCTTTATGGTTCTTAAACCTTATAAAATTTATAGTTTTTGAAATCGCTTCCTCTCTTCCATAAAAAAGCAAATTTTTTTCTTTAAGCAAATTTACTGCCCTGGCACAATCCAGTGCCTTTGTTTGGGGGGTTAAAAGACAGAAGACCAGTTCTTCAAATAATCTTTTATCATCCCCTTTTTCCCAGATTTCTTCAAATTCCCCAAGACGGCTTTCTATTTTATCTTTGATGGAATTATAAAGATTAAAAAGATGGCATACCCGTGAGGATGTATTTGAAGTCCTCATCATCCCACTGAATTCCTCCTCCAAAAAAGAAACTCCTCCTGTCCTTGTTTAGGGGGTCATCATAACCAAAAGTAAGGTAAAGGAAAGAGTAGGGGTGGTACCTTGCTGAAAATTTTAGGTGAGTATTTCTGTCTTCTGTGGAAAAATCAAAGGCATCAAGAGAAAAACTCAATTTATCTTTTAATAAATAATAATCAATTCCAACTCCTCCATAGTTCTGTTCCAGCCCAGCTCTAAGGGAAAAGGGATGAAAATTCCACCCAAACATAGCAGTTATGGCAAACCTTTTATCATATTTTACAGTTTCGGAATAGGTGGTGGTATAACTTCCATCGGGATAGTAGGTGGTTATTTCTTCTGTCTTTTCTTTTCTGACTCCAAAGGGATCACTAACACCTTCAAAGAGATAAAACCTTTTTGGATTTGTAATAAGTTTTACTGAAAAAAAGGTCTGGGCTTTGTTGTGCTCTGTAAGCCCTTCTGTTCTGAAACCTAAAGATAGCCCCCATTTTTGAGTCCTGCCCAAAGTATTGGTTATGGAATCAGCTCCGCCAGAGATAGAATCCATTGTCTTTACAAGTTTATCGTGGCTTTCAGTGGAATTTATAAGTTTTCCAATGGTCCCTTCTCCTCTATCAATTTTATCCATAATTGAGGAAAGGGATGAAAGAGATGCCTTTAAATTTTCAATGGAAGATTTCAGAGTGGCTAAACTATCCTTTACATTTCCCCTGTTTTCTGCCACAAGCCCATCTACATTTTCCAGAAGTTTCTTTAAATCCTCTGAAATCCTGGGTATTTCTTCCTTTATTTTTGCAGTGGCTTCCTTTAAATTTTGGGTTATTTCCAAGACCTGACCCCTGTTTTCTTTTAAAATAAGTTTTGCTGAATTTGTAAAGTCCTCAATATTTTCTACAATTTTTCTGATTTTTTCCTCCATCTCCTCCCCTGTCAAGCTCTTTTTAAAACTGGAAGTCAAGTCCCTTATGTTGCTTCCAATATCTGAAAGTTTTGATAAAATATCATCATAGGAAACAGGGCTTGAACCCTTTAAAACTTCCCCTTTCTCTAAAGTTCCCAGAGATATATCCCCAGGAAAAAGTTCCACATATTTATCCCCTAAAAGACCCATATTCCTCACATATGCCTTGGCACCCTTTCCAATTTTTAAGGAACCATCCACCAAAAGGGTTACCTCTGCGCCGTTGGGAAGGAGTTTTATCTTTTCCACTTTTCCAACCCTAACACCAAAAACCCTCACAGCTGCTTTGAGGTCCAGACCTGCCACCTCAGGGAACTCCACCACAATTCTTTGCATTTTTCCCTTTCCCACAGGGATTTCTTCAATTTTAATGATTAAAAATCCTGCAATAATTAAAATAATCAGGGCAAATAAGCCAACTTTTACCATAGAACTCATATTTCCTCCTCTGTCCAAGGACCCTTTGGGTTTGAAGTTCTAAATTGAACCACTGCTGGGTGGTCACTTTTTAAAAAATCATCCATACTACCATAAAATATTATTTTTCCATCAAAAAGCATAGCTATTTTATCTGCAATAATGGAAGCCGCCTGCAAATCATGGGTAATGGTGATGGCAGTTACCTCATCCCCCACCATTAAATCCTTTATGGTCTCTGCAATAAGGGCTGTCATAACAGGATCCAGCCCCGTGGTGGGCTCATCAAAGAGAAGGATTTCTGGCTTTAAAGCAATTGCCCTTGCAAATCCAACCCTCCTCCTCATTCCACCAGAAAGCTGGGAAGGAAATTTGTTTTCCACTCCTTTAAGTTTGACAATTTCCAAGCATTCATAAACCCTTTCCTTTATTCTTTCCATTGGCATTACTCTGTGCCTCATCAAGGGAAAAGCTATGTTTTCAAAAACAGTCATAGAATCAAAGAGAGCCCCTTCCTGAAAACACATCCCGAATTTTTTTCTGAATTCATTTAATTCTCTATCCTTTAAGGAAAAAATGTCCACTCCCTCTACGAGAATTTTCCCCCTGTCTGGTTTAATGAGCCCAATTAAGGTCTTTAAAAATACCGATTTTCCCACACCAGATCCCCCAACTATAACCACCGATAAACCCTTTTCCACTTTAAGCTCCACACCTTTGAGAACCTTTTTTTCTCCAAAACTCTTATGCAAATCTTCAATGTCAAATTTATACTCTTCCATTAGAAAAGAATCTTTGTAAGGAAAAAATCAGAAAGGAGGATAAAAAGTGAAGACATAACCACTGCCTTTGTGGTGGCACGCCCTACTCCTTCTGCCCCTCCATCTGTATAAAATCCCTTCATACATCCTACCACTGAAAGGATAAGTCCGAAGACGGCTGCTTTGATTATTCCAGTAAAAAAATCTTCCAAATCTAAAAATTGAAAGGTGGATGCTTCATAGACCACTGGATTGGCATCCATAATATATACAGAAACCAGAAAACCACCTGCAATTCCCGTCAGGTCCCCCAAAACTGTAAGAAGGGGAAGCATAAAAATTGAAGCCCACACCCTGGGGACGATGAGGTAATGAATTGGATTTGTGGCAAGGGCATATAGGGCATCAATCTGTTCTGTAACTTTCATAGTTCCAATCTCAGCCGCCATAGCAGAACCAACCCTTCCTGTCACCATAAGGGCAGCCAGGACAGGGGAAAGTTCCCTGAGCATTGCCAGGGATACCACAGAACCCACATAACTTTCAGCATGAAATCTCCTGAAACCTTCAAAGGTCTCCAGGGCAATGACTGCTCCTGTAAATAAAGTTGCCAGAAATACCACGGGAACAGAATCCACCCCAACTCTTACCATCTGTTTGAACCAGTTTTTTATATCAAATGGTTTTTGGAAGCTCCATAAAAAGGTCTTATATAAAATATAAAAAAACCTCCCCAGTTCTTCCAGAAGCCCATAAAAATAATCCTTTAAAATTTTACTGGCTATAACCTTCATAACCTTCTGGTGAGGGTTCTTTGAAACTGGCTAAATTTCTCAAAAAAACCAGTTTGAAGGCACCCGTGGGCCCATTTCTTTGCTTATCTATTATTATTTCTGCCATATTGTTTTCATCCATCTCTTTGTTTCTGTAAAGCAAAATTACCAGGTCTGCATCCTGCTCTAAATTCCCTGATTCCCTGAGGTCAGCCATGGTGGGCCTTGCGTCCTTTTCCCTTCTCTTTTCAGGACTTCTGGAAAGCTGGGAAAGGGCAACCACAGGTATTTTAAATTCCTTGGCAATGGATTTTAATGAGGCTGAAATTGCCCCCAACTGAAGGTTCCTGTTTTCATACTTTTCTCTGGTTTTAAGAAGCTGAATATAGTCAATAAAAACTATGTCCAGCCCATAGGTCTTCATCAAACGCCTGCACTTTGCCCTGAGTTCATGCATATAAAAGGGAGTGGAATCATCTATAAAAATATTTAATTTTTCCAGTTCCTGAGTTGATTTTGCCAGATCTTTAAAATCCTCAGCTGAAAGGTATCCGGATCTTACTTTACTTAAATCCACATTGGCATTGGCACA
>JBBFMJ010000019.1:0-13238 GCA_037478515.1 Thermoanaerobaculia bacterium | reverse complement strand
AAAGAAATTAAAAAGGAGGAAAAGTGAAAAAATTAAAAAAAATAGAAGACCTAATAAAATTAAATGAAAAATTAAAGAAAAATTTTAAAAATAGATTTATTTCTATATCTTCTGGAACCTGTGCCAGAGCCAGGGGCTCTTTAAAACTTATTGAAGCATTAAAAAAGGAAGCAGAAGGAAAAATCGATTTAAAAATAACTGGTTGCCATGGTTTTTGTGAAGCAGAACCAAATATAATTATCTTTCCTGAAGAAATATTTTACAGACACTGCAAACCAGAGGATGCAAAAGAAATAATTGAAAAAACAATTTTAAAGGGTGAGTTAATTGACCGCCTCCTTTGTAAAAGTACTGATGGGAAAGAGAGCTACAAAACCCTTCAAGAAATTCCTTTTTATAAAAAGCAACTGAGAAACCTTTTGCAGGACAATCCCTTCATAGACCCCACTGAAATAAATGATTTTATTTTAAAAGATGGATACATAAGCATAGCAAAAGCCCTTAAAATGGAACCGGAACAAATTATAAATGCCGTCAAAAATTCTGGATTGAGGGGAAGGGGTGGGGCAGGTTTCCCCACTGGAAAAAAATGGGAACTCTGTAGAAAGCATAAGGAAAAAATTAAATATATAATCTGTAATGCTGATGAAGGGGACCCTGGTGCCTATATGGACAGAAACCTTTTAGAGTCCAAACCCCATCAGATAATCGAAGGTATGATAATTGGTGCTTATGCAATAGGTGCAAAGGAAGGATATATTTATGTCAGAAATGAATATCCCCTGGCAGTAAAGCATATTCAAAAAGCCATAGAAGATGCAAAAAGTATGGGACTTTTAGGTGAAAATATTTTAGGGACTGACTTTTCCTTTGATATAAAAATAATAAAGGGTGCTGGTGCCTTTGTATGTGGTGAAGAGACAGCCCTGATTGCTTCAATTGAAGGAAAAAGAGGAACTCCTCAACAAAGGCCACCTTATCCAGTAGAGAAAGGGCTTTTTAGGAAACCAACAGTAATAAACAATGTAGAGACCTGGGCAAATGTTCCACTTATCATAAATAATGGCGCAGAATGGTTTTCTTCCATAGGAACAGAAACCTCCAAGGGGACAAAGATATTTTCTCTGGTTGGAAAGGTAAAAAATACAGGGCTTGTGGAAGTCCCTATGGGGATTACTTTAAAGGAGATAATTTATGAAATAGGTGGAGGGCTTTTTCCACAGAGAAATTTTAAAGCAGTCCAGACAGGTGGACCTTCTGGAGGATGTCTTCCAATTGATATGATTGATAGTCCCATTGATTATGAATCCTTGCAAAAAGCAGGTTCCATTATGGGTTCTGGTGGAATGATTGTTATGGATGACCACACCTGTATGGTGGATGTGGCAAAATACTTTTTAACCTTCCTTCAAGATGAGTCCTGTGGTAAATGTCTTCCCTGCAGAAAGGGAACCCAGAAACTTCTGGAAATAGTTAAAGATATAACAGAAGGAAGAGGAAAACTTGAGGATTTGGAGACCCTGGAAGATTTAGGAAAAGTTATAAAGGACACTTCCCTTTGTGGACTTGGACAGACAGCTCCAAATCCAGTTCTGGCGACTTTGAGATATTTCAGAAAAGAGTATGAAGATCATATTTTGAGAAAAAAATGTTCAGCAGCAATTTGCAGAGAAATTGTCTCTTCTCCCTGCCAGCATATTTGTCCAATTGATACAAAGGCATCTACTTATATTGCCCTCATTGCCCAGAAAAGATTCAAAGAAGCTTTTGATGTGGTAAAAATGGATAACCCCTTATCTTCAACAGTTGCAAGGGTATGTCACCATCCCTGTGAAACCTATTGCAGGGCAGGGGAAGGAGGCGATCCAATTTCAATAAGGGGTCTTAAAAAATTTTTAACGGATATGGGAATTAAAAAGGGCTGGTATAAAGAATTAAAAAAAGTTCCAAAAAATGGAAAAAAGGTTGCCATTATTGGTTCAGGTCCAGCAGGGCTTGCCTGTGCCTTTTCCCTTTCCCAGAAGGGGTATAATGTGACAATCTTTGAAAAGGAAGAAAAACTCGGAGGAGTTCTGCAGTATGGTATTCCTGCCTTTAGATTGCCCAAGGATATCTTAAAAGCAGACATTGACTATATTTTATCCTCTGGAATAGATGTGAAAACAGGAAAGACCTTTGGAAAGGACTTCTCAATTCAGGATTTAAAAAAGGAAGGTTTTGATTCAATATTTTTAGGGCTTGGAGCTCAAAAATCTCAAAAATTAGGGTTAAAAGGGGAAGATGCAAAGGGTGTTGAAGATGGAATAAAAATTTTAAAAATTGTAAATGAAGGAAAGGATTTCCCCTTTGGAGAAAGGGTGGGGGTACTGGGAGGAGGACATTCAGCAGTGGATATTGCCAGAACTGCCATCAGGTCAAAAAATGTAAAGGAAGTTACAATTTTTTATAGAAGAACCTTAGAGGAAATGCCTGCTTTCAGGGATCCCGATGATGTTTATAATGCAATGGATGAAGGAGTTAAAATTGTATTTTTATCTGCTCCCAAGGAAATTAAAGTGGAAAACGGGAAACTCAAAGGTATGGTATTTCAAAAGATGAAACTGGGAGATATTGAACCCACAGGAAGGAGAAGACCAGAGCCCATTGAAGGAGAAGAATTTTTTGTGGAACTGGATAATTTAATTGTATCCATTGGTGAAAGATGTGATACTGATTTTATAAAGGAAATGGGACTGGAGGTAAATAAAAATATGACCTTGAAGGTGGACAGTGAAACCCTTCAAACTTCAATGGAAGGGGTCTTTGCAGGAGGGGATATTGTTATGGGTCCTTCTTCTGTAATTGAATCCATTGCTCAGGGAAAAATAGCAGCAGAATCAATTGATAAATATTTAAAAGGTGAGGAAATAAAGAGAGAATATGGAATGAGAAAACCACCCTTTTATGTGGAACCCGTGGAACTTTCAGAGGAAGAGGTAAAAAGCAATATAAGGACAAAGGCACCAAACCTTCCCGTTGAAGAAAGGAAATTTAACTTTAAAGAAGTGGAACTGGAATTTTCAGAGGAAGATGCTATAAAGGAAGCCAGAAGGTGCCTGCGGTGTGATCTGGAAACAGCAGAAGCAAAAAGATTTTTAGAATCCCTTGAAAAAAAGGAGGCATAGTATATGGCAAAATTTAAATTGGATGGAATAAATGTAGAAACTCCAAATGACTGGACAATTCTGGAGGCAGCAAAATTTTATGGAATTGAAATACCAACCCTTTGCCATATGGAAGGGCTTACCCCCTGGGGAGGCTGCCGCCTTTGTGTTGTGGAAATAGGTGAAGGGGAAGGAGCAAAACTGCAAACCTCCTGCACCTATCCTGTTCAGGATGGAATAGTGGTAAAGACAGCAACCCCAAGGGTTATAAATGCCAGAAGGGTACTTCTGGAGCTTATGGTTGCCTCTGTCCCGACCTCAAAGGTAATTCAGGACTTGGCTTCCAAATATGGCGTCAAAAAGGTAAGGTTTAAACCTGACTGGGAAACCTGCATATATTGTGGAAGGTGTGTGAGGATGTGTAAGGAACAGATGGTGGCAGGGGCAATTGGATACCAGGGAAGGGGAAAGGATGTAAAGATAACCACACCTTTTAATATGAATTCAGAGGTCTGCAGGAGATGTGGTGGGTGTATCTATGTATGTCCTGTCTGTATGCTTAGGTGTGAAGGGGCACATCCTTCAGAGGTTATATGTTCCAGGTGTTACAATATGCTCCAGCCCACCTGCATAGAAGTTTACAACCATTTTACTTGCTGGATGGGACCCACAGGT
This sequence comes from Thermoanaerobaculia bacterium, assembly GCA_037478515.1. GTDB lineage: Bacteria > Acidobacteriota > Thermoanaerobaculia > UBA2201 > UBA2201 > JBBFMJ01. The sequence continues at coordinate 9,420 of JBBFMJ010000019.1, read as the reverse complement.
AGTTGTGGGACTTGTGTCGAAATTAATAAAGAAAATAAATAAGGAGGAGATATGTATTTTTCAAGGATTAATTCTTCAGCAGCAACTCTTACAAAAAACAGGACCGAGGAATCCATTTCTTCAATTTCAGGAATGTGTGTCACCTGTGTGGATGGATGTATTGGAATGTGTGAAATTGGAAAGTCCGCCTACAGAGGTGCCGAGGCAATTTATCCCCAACCCTTTGGAGTGATAACTGCTGCCTCTGAAAAGATTTATCCCATTGACCTTTCCCATTTTACAATTTTAGGGAATTTAAAAGTTATGAAAGGAATGGAAGAGGACTCTGACAAGGCAATTTTTCCAAATGTAAATTTAGAAAGGAAAATTGGAAGGGACAAGGGAATTAAAGTAAAACTTCCCTTTATAATTCCAGGGCTGGGTTCTACAAATGTAGCAAAGAACAACTGGGAAGGGCTTGCTATAGGTGCTGCTCTTGCTGGTTTTCCCCTCACAATCGGAGAAAATGTCTGTGGAATGGATCCTGAAACAAAGATTAAAAATGGAAAGGTCACCTATTCCAAAGACCTGGAAACCAGGGTAAAACTTTACAAAGAATGGCAGCAGGATGGCTATGGGGCAATAGTTGTCCAGGCAAATGTGGAAGATACAAGGCTGGGAGTTCAGGAATATGCCATAAAAGAATTAGGGGTTGAAGTGGCAGAGCTTAAATGGGGTCAAGGTGCAAAAGACATTGGTGGTGAAGTAAAGATTAAGGATTTAAAGAAAGCCCAAACCTTAAAAGACAGGGGATATGTGGTCCTTCCAGATCCCTATGATCCTGTTGTAATTGAGGCCTTTGAAAAAGGGATTTTCCATGAATTTGAAAGACACTCCAGAGTGGGAATGGTTTCCCTGGAAAGTTTTGTAAAAAGGGTTGAGGAATTGAGGAAAGCAGGGGCAAAATATGTATTTTTAAAGACAGGTGCCTACAGACCTCAGGACCTTGCAAGGGCTGTAAGGTATGCCTCAGTTGCAAAAATTGACCTCCTCACTGTGGATGGTGCTGGTGGTGGAACTGGTATGAGCCCCTGGAGGATGATGAATGAGTGGGGAGTTCCAATAATTGAACTCTGGAGTTTGCTCTATCAGTACCTTAAAAAACTGGATGAAAAGAAAGAATATATTCCCGATGTAGCCGTGGGTGGCGGGATTACCTTTGAAGACCAGATTTTTAAAGCTTTGGCACTGGGTGCCCCATATTTTAAACTGGTTGGGATGGCAAGGGGATTCTTGGCTGCTGCAATGGTTGGAAAAAATATAGGGCTTCAACTGGAACAGGGAGGATTCATACCCTATGTTGAAAGGTTTGGCAGGACAAAGGAAGAGGTCTTTGTAACTGCTCCAGAACTGAAGAAAGTTTTAGGCAAAGAAAAATTTGAAAAAATTCCCTGTGGTGCTCTGGGACTTTATACCTATGCCCAGCGCTTATCTCAGGGCTTAAAACAGCTTATGGCTGGTTCCAGAAAATTCAATCTGGACTCTCTGGAAAGAAATGATATCGGAGCCCTTACAAAAGAAGCCTCTGAAGTATCTGGAATTGATTACATTATGGATGTGGATAAGGAAGAAGCAGAAAAAATCCTGGAAGGAAAAATGGATTAGTTTTTAAAAAAATATTTATTAAAAAGGGAAGCCAATGGCTTCCCTTTTTTTTGCTTTTTTTTTATATTTCTTTTAAAATAAAAGGATGGTATTGGATAACCAAAAAATAATAGAAAATCTCCTCAATATTTCTGAAAAAAATCTATCAAGGATAGAGTTTTTAAAGGAAACCTTAAAAATTCTTAAAAAATTTTCCCCATGCCATAAAATAGAAATCCTTTTTTGCTCCAATGGAAAAATTACAAAAATCAGGGAAAAATCCGTGCAAAGATTTAAAATTTCAGGAGAAAAAGATAAAAAAATATTAGAAATTATAACAAAAAACAAAGAAGGTTTTTATGAAATTGATAAAAATATACACAAAATATTTGTCTTTTCAAAAGAAATAGAAGAAAATAAAAAAATCCTGATTGTTTTTAAAGATGGAAATGAAATTAAAATAAAAAAATTTGAAATTCTTTTAAAAATTATAGTTTTGATACTTTCAAAGCTTCAAATAAAACATTCCTTAAAAGAAAGGGTAAAGGAACTTTCCTGTCTTTATAGATTTCTGGAACTGACCAGGTATGAAGATTTAAGTATAAAGGATTTTTTGAAAAAGGTTGTGGATATAATTCCCTTTGCCTGGCAATATCCAGAGATTACTACAGCAAAAATCAAAATTGACCACTGGACCTTCTATTCATCAAATTTCAAAAAACCCTTATTTAAACAGAAATCCTGCATAAAAATTGAAAATATTAAAAGGGGTTTTATTGAAGTAGGGTATCTGGAAAAAAAGGCAGAAGAAGATGAAGGTCCTTTTTTAAAGGAAGAAAGGGATCTTCTTGAAAATATTTCCAATTATGTAAGTTTTTTTATTCAAAGAAAGGAAGCAGAAATTCAAAAAATAGAGCTGGAAAAAAACCTTCAGCAGGCAGATAGAATTTCAACAATTGGAATTTTATCTTCCGGGCTTGCCCATGAACTTAATGAGCCCTTAAATACCATTCTGGGGTTTTCAGAGGTGGCAATGGAAAGTATAAAAGGGGACTCCCAAGCCAAGGAAGATATACAAAAAATAAAAAAAGCAGCCCTTCATATGAGAGAAATTATAAAAAAATTATCTATTTTTGCAAGGCAGGAAATGCCGCAGAAAGGACCCTATGATATAAACAACCTAATACTGGAAACATTATCTTTTCTTGAAAAAAAATTTGAAAAGGAAAACATAAGGGTTGAATTAAATCTGGATAAAAATTTAAAACCTTTAAATATAGATGCAAATCAGATAAGACAGGTATTTTTAAATTTGATTCTAAATGCTTTCCAGGCAATGCCCCAGGGAGGAAGCCTTAAAATAAAAACAGGGAAAAAGGCAAAAGAAGTTTTTATTTCCTTTGAAGATACTGGAATTGGGATAAAAAAGGAAGACCTTTCTAAAATATTTTTGCCTTTTTATACCACAAAAGAGGTAGGAAAGGGGACAGGTCTGGGACTTCCTGTATCCTTGGGAATAATTAAAGCTCACAAGGGAAAAATTGAAGTCAAAAGTATTCCAGGAAGGGGTAGTAAATTTAAAGTATTTTTACCTTACAGGGAGGCAAGTTTATGATTTCAATTCTGGTGGTGGATGATTCTAAGGATGCCATAGAATTAATTTTAAGGATTTTAAAAACTGAAAACTATAGGATTTATTCCTCAGAATCTGCAATAGAAGCAATTCAAATTTTAAAAAATTTTCCTGTGGATATTTTAATAACAGATTTAAGGATGCCTGAGGTGGATGGAATGCAACTTCTAAAATTTGTAAGAGAAAACTATAAAAATATCGGTGTAATTATGATTACTGGATATCCTTCCATTGGAGGAGCTGTGGAAGCAATCCAGATGGGAGCAGATGAATACCTTCCAAAACCCTTCACAAAAGAAGAACTTCTAAAGGCAATTGAAAAAACAAAGGAAAAGGTAAAGGCAAGAAAGATTCAGACAGAAGAAGCCCTTTCTCCCTTTTATGGAATAGTGGGTGAATCAAAACCAATGAAAATTGTATACAATTTAATTTTAAAGTCCTCCAAAACCGATGCCCCCGTTCTAATAACTGGAGAAAGTGGAACTGGTAAAGAACTGGTGGCAAGGGCAATCCATTATTTGAGCAAAAGAAATCATTTCCCCTTTCTGCCTGTAAATTGTTCTGCCATTCCAGAGACCTTAATTGAAAGTGAACTTTTTGGATATGCCAAGGGGGCCTTCACCGATGCAAAAAATAGAAGGTTGGGGCTCTTTCAATCTGCCAATGGGGGAACAATTTTTTTAGATGAGATAAGTGAAATATCTGCCCAGGTGCAGGTTAAACTCCTCAGAGTCCTTCAGGATGGAGAAGTTTATATGATTGGAACCAGAAAAGCCCAGAATGTGGATGTGAGAGTGATTTCAGCCACCAATAAGGATCTTTCAAATCTTGTGGAAAATGGGTTTTTCAGAAGGGATCTTTTTTTTAGATTAAATGTAATCAGAATTGACATACCTCCATTAAGGGAAAGGGGAGACGATATCCTCCTCCTCATCAAACATTTCTCCACAAAATTTGCAAAGGAAATGGGTAAGGAGCCACCTTTTTTTTCAGAAAAAGTTATAGAGGCATTTAAATCTTACTCCTGGCCTGGAAACATAAGGGAACTGGAAAATGTATTAAAAATGATGATAATTATGTCAGATAAGAATACCATAGAGGTTTCAGACCTTCCTGTAAATTTTAAAACTTCCAAAATTTATCAAACTTTTCCCTTGCAAACCCTTGAAGAATTTGAAGCAAAATATATAAAATATGTATTAAGCCACACAAAAGGGAATAAAAGCAAAGCAGCTTCCATACTGGGACTGGATAGAAAAACCTTAAGAATGAAAATAAAAAAATATGGAATAGAAATTTAAAGGTGGAGAATTTCTCTCCAGTGGGTATTTTTTCTCCACAGTTAAAAAGAGAAAACCCTTTATTTTACAACAATTTAAAAAGTTAATAACTGGCATAATATTTGCAGTAAATAAAATTGATGGAAATTTATTATCTGGAAAGCGCCAATGATGATACGAAGGAGAAGGAAACTTCTCTTTGCAAAAATTGTATTCACTACATCCATTGTGGGCTTAAAAACTCCGACCAAGTTTTCCATTGTGAAATCTTTGAATTCAAAGAAAAGGAAGAAGAATAATATTTTCAAAAATTTTGAAATTTAAACCACCATAAAATTGTTTCAAATAATATGAGTTGCAAAGTGAAGAAAGAAGAGAATGCTCCAGAAAAGGAATCCCCCCTTTGCAATGTTTGCAGGCATTACGAATATTGCACAATCAGAAAATATGGCTATGTTTCTTATTGTGAATATTTTGATATAAAAGAAAAAGAGAAAGAAGAAAAATCCAATAATTTGCCTAAATAATTAAAAAAATTTATAATATTTCTATGGAACAATGTAAGGAAGAATGGAAGGTAATCATTGAACTGCTGGAAAAAGTGGATATAAATTTGCTTTACCGCCTTGCCAGAAGAATGTTTTATTATCTCTATTCCAGGGAAGGGACAAAGGTAGAAGAACTTTTAAAATGTCTTCAAAATTCCACTGACTACGATGAAGAAAGGGAACTTTATGCCAATATACCAAACCCCAAGGTGGACCCCCAGAACCTTTTAAAGTTTTCAGAATTTATATTTCAAAATGCCAGGCAATACCTTCCTTCTGATGAGATTTCAAAACTGCTATCTTTATGGATGGCACAAGAAAGGACAAGATTTTTGTCCATAATCACGGAAAATCCCAATGCTACCTTACAAGAAGTAAAGGAAGCCCTGGATAGATTTGATAAAATGACTAAAACAGAAAATCCCCTCTCAGAAGATGAAAGGGTTGCAATAAGGGTAGGGCTTGCAAGGAGGTTTCTTTCCAACAATCTCCCTTTCATAAGGGTCTCAAAGCAGTATATTACAATTCAGGATTTTTATAATCTATCAAAATTTATTGCAGGAAGCGGAAAAGGGACTGGTAAAATTGGCGGGAAAAGTGCTGGAATGCTCTTGGGTTATCATATTTTAAAAAAGGAAAGTGAAAAAAAGGAAATATTAAAATCCATTAAAGTTCCCAGGAGCTGGTTTATCACTTCTGACTCCATTATGGAATTTATACACCACAATGCCTTAGAGGAAATTACCAGTTTAAAATATCAGGAAACCGATGGTATAAAGGCAGGTTTTCCTTTCCTTCAACAACTTTTTAAAAACTCCTACTTTCCACCTGAAATAATTGAACAATTAGGAAAAATCCTGGATGAAATTGGAGAAAAACCCATTATTGTAAGGTCTTCTTCCCTACTTGAGGACTCCTTTGGGGCTGCCTTTTCTGGAAAATATAAAAGTTTATTTCTGGCAAACAGGGGTACAAAAAAACAAAAACTGGATGCCCTTCTGGATGCCATTTCTGAAATCTATGCCTCTGTCTTTTCCCCTGATCCAATAATATACAGAAAGGAAAGGGGTCTTTTGGATTTTAATGAAGAGATGGCTATTTTAATTCAGGAAGTGGTGGGAAGGCAGATTGGAAACTATTATTTCCCTCTTTTTGCAGGGGTTGCCTTTGGTTATAATGAATTTAGATGGTCCCCCAGAATTGAAAAAAAGGATGGAATGGTCAGGATTGTCTTCGGGCTTGGAACCAGGGCAGTGGACAGGGTGGGGGATGATTATCCCATCTTGATTTCCCCTGGGAAGCCAAATTTAAGGGTAAATGTTCATCCCGATGATATTATAAGATATTCCCAAAAGAAAATGGATTTGATAAATCTGGAAAAGGGAACTCTGGAAACTGTGGAGGCAGCAGAAGTTATTAAAAAATTTGGAAATCAAATCCCAAATATCTCCAATGTTTTATCCATCTTTGATGGTACCTCTTTAAAAATTCCCTATGGAGCCCTCTTTGACCCTCAAAACTCCGAATGTTTTATAACCTTTCAGGGGCTCTTTGAAAAAACCAACTTCCTTAAATTAATATATGAAATTTTAAAAACCTTGGAATGCGTGCTGGGATACCCTCCTGATGTGGAGTTTGCCTGTGATGGAGAAGATATCTACTTTCTCCAGTGCAGACCGCAAGCAATGGGGACCAGAGAAGAGATTGTTTCCCTTCCTTCAAATGTGGAAAAGGAAAGGGTTTTGTTTTATACCGATAGATTTGTCACCTCAGGGCTGCTTAAAGGAATTGAATGGATTGTCTATGTGGATCCAAAAGAATACAGTGAAATACAGGATATCAACCATATAAAAGAAATTGTATCCCTCATAAGCTATTTAAATGATTCCCTTCCCAGGAGAAAATTTTTACTCATTGGACCTGGAAGATGGGGATCCAGGGGGGATATAAAATTGGGAGTGCCCGTCAAATACAGTGATATAAACAATACTGCTATGCTTGTGGAACTGAGCTTCAATAAGGGGGAGTATTCCCCTGAACTTTCCTTTGGAACCCATTTCTTTCAGGATCTCATAGAAGCCGATATAAGATACCTTCCAATTTTTCAAGAAGGCGAAAGTAAATTCAATGATAAATTGTTTTCAAAAGGAGATAATAAACTGGAAAAAATTATGGAAAAATATGCTTTTCTTAAAGATGTTATAAAAATATATCATACAAAAGAAATACTTCCAAACTCTACTTTATCTGTATATATGGATGGAAGGGAAGATAAGGCAATTGCTCTTTTAGAATAATGGAAAAAGTCCTTCTGGTGGGAGTTTCTATTTCCAAAAAAAATGAAAAGGACATCTGGGAAAGTATGGATGAACTTAATCTTCTTTCCAAAACCTTAAACTGTGAAGTAGTGGATAAAATAATCCAGAAGAGGGATGCTCCAGACCCAGCCACTTTTATTGGAAGGGGAAAAGCAGAAGAAATTTCAAAGATTGTTCAGGAAAAAGGAATAAAAGCCATAATTTTTGACTGTGAACTCTCCCCCTCACAAGTTAAAAATTTAGAAGAGATTATCCATTGTAAAATAATTGACAGGACCTGGCTTATCCTTTCAATTTTTGCAGAAAAAGCCAGGACAGAAGAAGCAAAGGTTCAGGTTTCCCTTGCTCAATATGAATATCTTTTATCTCGACTTACAAAAAGATGGACCCACCTTTCAAGGCAGTGGGGGGGAATAGGGACCAAGGGAGTTGGAGAAAAACAACTGGAACTGGACAGGAGGGCAATAAAGGAAAGGATAAACCATTTTAAAAAACAGCTAAAAAAAATTGAACAGAGAAGGGAAATAACTTTTAAATCCCATGAAAATTTCCCGAGGGTTGCACTGGTTGGTTACACAAATGCAGGAAAATCAACTCTTTTCAATTTACTCACAAATTCCCAGGTAAAAGTTTCTGATATGCTTTTTTCAACCTTAGATCCCAAGGTCTCAAAAATATCAAAACTTAAAATTCCCATAATATTCTCTGACACCGTGGGTTTTATAAAAAACATTCCCCACCATTTGATTGCTTCCTTTAAATCCACATTAAAAGAAGCAATGGAAGCAGATCTGGTTCTGCATATAGTGGACAGAAGCCATCCAAACTTTGAAGACCAGGAAAAAGTGGGACTGGAAACACTGGATTTTTTAAAAATTTCAAAAGAAAATATATTGACCCTATATAATAAAGCAGACCTCCTCTTTGATTCCCCCCAGATCCCTTTTCCTTACATTTCAGCAAAAAATGGCTGGGGAATGGATAATTTAATCCAGATAATTGAAGAAAAAATAAAGAGCAAATTTTTAATCATTAAAAAGGATTATGAATCCCTCTCCAGGAAAGAACTGGAAGAGATAATTAAAAACAGTTGTGTGGAAAATGTCCAGAAAGTGGATGATAAATATGAGGTTAAATTTTGGGTGAGGAAAAGTTTACCTTAATCCTTCTTTTTTTTGGAATAATTTTTTTTATATCCCTCCTGCAGGCAAAAAAGGTTAAAAAAAAGGAGGGGTATTTTCTGGCAGAGAGAAATTTAAGCTACCTTTATATTTTTTTTACAGTCCTTTCCACTTCCATTGGCTCCTCTTCCACAATTCTTCTCTTTAATTTAATTTCAAAATATGGCTTTGGAGGGGTTTTTCTGGAAATTGGAGGTGCTTTTGGGCTGATAATCTTGGGCTTATTTTTTTCAAAAAAATTAAGGGGGACAAATTGTTTTAGTTTACCTCAAATTCTGGGTTTAAAATATGGAAAAAGGGTGAGGATTTTCAGTTCTTTTTTTGTAATAATTGCTGAAATCCTCTGGCTTTCCCTTATTTTTAAAGCTCTTCAAACAATTGGCTCCTTCAATCCAGCCCTTTTCTATTTTTTAATTCTATCCTTTATCCTATCCATTTCCTTAGGCGGACAGTGGGCAATTGCAAAGACAGATGTTTTTTACAGTTTTTTGATTTTTTTCTCTTTTCTTTTAACTTATTTTTTTGGAAATTTAAAGCTGGAAGGTTTTATCAATTTTGAAAGGATGGACCAGGGACTTCTTCTTTCCCTTTTTTTCTCCACCTTTCTTCCTCACTTGGCTGGTTCTGATATCTGGAGTAAGGTACTTTCCTCAAAAGATGAAAGGGAAGCAAAAACTGGACTTATCTTTGCTGGGCTGGGGAAATTTTTCTGGGGATTTTTAATTTTTCTTATTATTAAAAAATTCTCCTTCCCAAACAACGGGGACGATACTTTGCTAAATTTCATATTTTCCTTTCCAAAAATTTTTTCTTTTCTTTTAATTTTAGGGCTACTTT
>JBBFMJ010000018.1:0-13583 GCA_037478515.1 Thermoanaerobaculia bacterium | reverse complement strand
GGGGAGGGACGAGGTATGTTAACACATCACCACCCGGTTATTTGCAGAATTGCATAAATTTAGGAGGAAGTGGAGAGACGACAAATGTAAGGGGAGCGGCGGTAGATGGGGTAAGGGGATATGCATATTTTGCTCAATATTATTTTGATAGAGTTCCTGCTCAGATGTATATAAAGAAGGTAGATACAAATTGCACAAGCATATTAGATAGTGATTATGGGAATCAAAATGGTTCTTGGGGACCAATATGGAATACAATAGTAGGTATGGTGGTGGATGAGACGAATGGGGATTTGTATATAGCAACAAAGACATCAATTCAAAAAGTTAATTTGCAAGAGAATACAAGTGTTGTAAAAGCGGGATTTGGGAATATATATGGGATTGATTTAATAAGAGAGAATGCACAAGAGCCTGGGTTTTTACTTATAGCAGATGCAGGGGCAGGATATGTAAAGGCAATAGCATTGGACAATTTAGGGTCAACGCCAATAAATATATCTTCTGCTCCAAATTTAAGGACGGCAATATTTGGGAAGAAGCCAGGGAATGGGCAAGAGGTAATAAGTTCAGATACGATGATTTATTTAGGGATATTGCACAACTATGGGAATACAGGTGCAACCTCACCAGTTTTACCAAACAAGTTGATAGAGGTATGGCCAAAGCAGCCAGCTTACATATGGATATCGGCACCAGAGGGAGGGAGGATGGGATCCCCTCCACAGGGATGGGTAAGGAAATCAGATCAAAATGATACAAGTTATTCAACGGCAAAGGTATATATGAAGTATAAAGATGGGAAAGCAAGGTATACTTGTGCATTAACAGGGGATCCAGGGAGGGCAGCTCCATATGATCCTTTACCTGCAAATCTACAAAATTGTGATAGGCCTTATAAATATACAACTGGGATGTGTGATAACAGAGGGATATTTTCAACAAATGGGACAGGTTCTTTTATAGATAATGGGCAATATAAAATGTGTTATAATTGTGGTTCTGATGCAAACATATGCAAATTTGAATTTAAAATAACCCAAAGGTATGCAGGGGACAACTATAAGGTCTATTTTGAAACAGCTGACTTTCCATCAAAAACATATTTTGCAAGGGCAACACCGATATACACAGCAGTAAAACACATACACATAGAAAGGGATAAAATGTGCAGGAATGGGGGTTTACTTTTTAAGGATTATGGAGCAATTGGGGAATGTGGAGGGACAGGACAACCTGCCTGTTGCGGAACTGGAACTGAATTACCTTGCAATCAGATAATGGTTTATGATTGGATGAATGGTATAGGAATAGGCAACCCAATAAAGATATTTGATGAAACAAAGCCATTTGAATCATTTTCAAGTGAGGTAAGGACGGTGCAAGAAATAATTGATAATGCGGATGAGACAACGACAATAACATTAGATTCGCCGCTTATTCATAGTTACTATGCATCATCTAAAACTACTTCTTCACCAAAAATGCCAATGTTTGACAATGGACATTCCGCTGGATTATGTTATAACTCAAGCTTACAGGATAATAGTTATTATTTTGTAGCAGACACCTCTGACTTAGGCCAGCCCTTTTCAGATGGATTTGTGACATTTCATATAACAAAGGATGGTTTTGAAGGTTCAAATGTTGTGCCTTATTTGCCGGAGGAATGGTTTAATACAGGAACAATAGATGATAGAATAAGGTTTCATAATATTTGGTTTAAAAATTTAACTGTAGGTTCTGGGACACCGCCAACAGCCTTATCCAAAAATTATTTTCATATAATAGGAGCAAGCAAAAAAGTAGAATCAGGAGAAAATATAATTACAGGTCTTACGGGATATAATTATGATTATTCATACATATTGATTAAATCAATAGAAGATATAATAACAGATTACTGCAATGGTCTAAATCCCCAATGTACTCAAGAAGAAAAATCAAATTATATAAATTTACACAATCGTAATACGACAGGTCATGAGACGGCACACCAGTTTAATGTAAATAGTGGAGGGAGTTGTATAGGAGGTCACTGCACAAACAATGCATGGTGTGGGGGTGCAGGTGGGAGTTGCAGGTCAAGTTGTGGAGGTGGCTCGGATGAATGGTGTTTAATGCATTCAGCTGGAGAGTTTATGCAAACGGTATGTCAGAGGGTAGATGGGATAGATAAGATGGATTGTAGTGATTTATCGGCGAATAGTTTGTGCATAGAACCTGATTGTTCAGGTTCAAATCAAATAAGCGTAAGAACGGATTACGATCCAGAATAGGAGGAAGCTATGCTAAAAACATTTTTAATTATTTTATTAAGCGTTAATTTAATAGGGTCTGATTTTAGATTGGATTTGCAAATATCAAATAATAAGCCAATACTTGGGGAGCCCATATATGTATGTATAAGCTCTGAATATATAGGAAAAGAAAACATAACCATAGCAGAGAGTGCATTTTCATTAGAGATATTTATTGAAAATATAAATGGCGAAAAGATAAGAGAGAAGAAAAGGGAGGTGGTAGAATCAATAAAGATGCCATATGATAAGTTTAAAGAGATATCATTTGGATGGAGTAAAAGGAAATGCGAAGAAATAAGCTCTAAGTATTATATTGATCTTGGTCAATATTATGTATGGGGCAGGGTACTATCAAAGGGACCTTATAAAGAGAAGATAGGAAACACAATAATAGGAAGGCGTGCATGGGAAGGTGAAATAGAAACAGAAAAAGAATTATTTGCTTTATTATATCCCGAAGGCATAGATAAGGAGGCATATGAATATTTTAAGAGATCAAAGTATGGGCAAGTTCCATTGGAAGGTGAAGGTGCAAAGGAGCTTTTGGAGAAATTCCCCACCTCCACATATGCGGGGTGGGTGGTGCAAAGGTTTATATATAAGCCCACAGAATGTGATATTGAAACCTTTTATAAATACTTTGAGTATAAGCATGGTAATTCAGTTCCGACAAAAGAGGGGTGGCAGCCAATGGATTTTGAAAGATACATAAACTGGCAGAAGGAATGGGCAGAAGAGATATTGAGGAATCATCCGGATTTTGCAATGGCAGAGGAATTAAAGTTATTATTGGCAGTGATATATTTTTGGCAAGGGGATGAAGGAAGAGCAAATCAATGGTTAGATAAGCTTGGAAGGGAAAGTAAGGGATATAAATGGGGGAAGGAATTTATAAATTATTTAAAGGAAAAGAGAAAAGGTGAGAGGGATTTAAGAAGTAGGGAAATAAAAAAGGAATAGAATAATTGGCAAGAAGGTTTGAGAGAGTATGCACTGGCAGGGCAAAGCACAATATATCTTGCAATGAATCCAGATGGGACGAGGGCAGATAATATAAATTTAGGGAATATAATACACATATTTGATTCAGCAACACCTTATGAAGGGGATCATGATATAGCATGCGTTAAGTATTTGGAAGAAGATGTAACAAATAAAAGAGTAAGGATAGATTTAGGCGAGGAATCAGATTGCAATTCAAGTTGTAGTTTAAATCATAATTATGATGCTGATAATGATAATAATCAAGGAGGAAATGATCCATGGGATTTTTCATCAGGCAATAGTGCGGGAGTATGCAAAAACGACAATTTATTTTTCATAGCAGACACTTCTGATTTAGGCCAGCCATTTTCAGATGGATTTGTGACATTTCACATCTCAAGAGATGGATTTGAAGGTTCAAATGTTGTGCCGTATATCTGTAACTATCTTTAGAAAAAGGTCAGTTATTAAAAATTTAGCTTAGATTAAACAGCATAAAAGCCAACCCAAAATTAATTTCTTGAATTTCTACCTATTTTTATTGAAAAATAATTTTAGATGGGGTACAATTATAATATGGAAGATATAAAAATTTTAAAAAATATGCCTCTTTTTAAAGATCTGGATCAGATGGAACTCATCCAAGTTGCAAAAAAAATAAAAAATAGAAAGGCTAAGAAGGGTACCTTAATCATTGAGGAAGGTTCAGAGGAGGGCTCCCTTTTTATAGTTAAAAAAGGCAGGGCAACGGTCTATCGTCTATCAAAAAAGGGGGAAAAGAAAGTGCTGGGAAAATTTGAAAAGGGTCAATGGTTTGGAGAGGTATCCCTTATAGACCATCTTCCCAGGTCTGCTTCCTGCGTAATTGAAGAGGACTCAGAGTTATTAGAAATTACAAAGGAAGATTTTCATTCCCTTATGGAAGAATTTCCTGAACTCAAAATAAAACTTCAGGAAAAACTCCTGCAGGACCTGTGCAAAAAACTTAGAAGGTCTAACGACTATTTGCTCTTGATGGAATAAATTTAGACAATTTTATATTCATCAAATTTTAAATTTTTATCTTCTTTGATCTTTAATTTTACTTTTATTTTAGAAAAAGCCCTCTGCCATACTTCTTCCTGAAGGGTATTTTTTATATCTTTATGGCAATAGACCCTGACTTTAATCTCTTTGAAGGGATTGTATTTTTCCAGTACATTATCAAAAATTTCCTGACAGATTTTGTAATTATTTTTAATTTTTCCTTCCCCATCACAAAAAGGGCAGGGGGCTTGGGTGAATTGTTCTACCTGCTGAAAGAGCCTTTTTCTGGTCATCTCCAGAAGTCCAAATTCAGAAAGCCTGAGATATCTATGAGGCGACCTGTCTCTTTTTAGTTCTTTTTGAAAATTTTCCATAAGGGTTGCCCTGTATTTTTTTGAACCCATATCTATAAAATCTATAACAATAAGTCCCCCCAGGTCCCTTAAACGGATCTGTCTTACAATTTCCCTTATGGCTTCCAGGTTTGTTTTAAGGGCTGTCTCTTCAATATTATCCATTTTAATTGACTTTCCTGAATTTACATCTATGGAACAAAGAGCCTCCGTTTGATTTATTATTATGTGCCCTCCATTTTTTAGCCATATCTTATTTTTAAATATTCCATCTATATCCTTTTTAATATTTAATTCTTCCTTGATATTTCTGGATTTTTCATAAAATTTTAAGGACTTTAAAAGTTTTGGATTTGTTTTAGTTATCAAGTCCTCCACCTTTTGATAGGCATCCTTTTCATCAACCCAGATGTATTGAAAGGGATAACTTAAAAAATCCCTTAAAATTTTTATATAAAGAGGTGGTTCTTTGTATAGCAATTCTGGAATATTTGCCCTGCTTTTCTGTTTTTCAATCTCTTCCCAGATATAATTTAAATTTAAAAAATCCAAAAGGATTTGATTTTCTGTCTTTTTTTCAGAAAGAGTTCTTATAATAATCCCCTTTCCCGTTGTTTCCACTGCCTTTTCTGCAATGGCTCTCAACCTCTCCCTTTCCCTTTTGTCTTCTATTTTTCTTGAAATTCCAATAAAATTTAAAAAGGGTATGAGTATTGTAAAGTTTCCTGGAATTGAAATAAAGGTGGTAAGTTTGGGACCCTTGGTGGAGATTTCTCCCCTCTGAACTTTAACCAGTACGCTCTGTCCTTCCCTTAAAATATAGGAAATATTTTTTATCTTCCCACCCCTTTTAACTTTTTCAGGGAGCCCAAAGAGCTCTGCATATTCAAGCCATTCCTCCAGAATATCCTTTCCAAAAAGAAATCCGTTCTTTTCAAGTCCAATATCTATAAAGGCAGCATTTATGGCAGGCACCACCTTCTCTACAATTCCCCTGTAAATATTCCCCACAATGGAGGGCCTGTTTTCCCATTCAAAGTAATATTCCTGGGGTTTTTCATTTTCCAGAAGAATTACTTCCTGCGAAAGCCCTCTGGCTGATATAACAAGATCAAATCTCATATTCCCCAAATCTCCTTAATGAAATACTGTTTATTAAAGAAAAGGCAAAGTAGGAGGCAGTAAGCGATGAACCTCCATAGGAAAGGAAAAGCAGTGGTATCCCCGTTATGGGAAAAATGGAAACAACCATCCCCATATTATAAATTATATGAAAGGAAAAGTAACCTAAAATTAAATAAATAAAAATTTTTTCTTCCCTGTTGGGAGCTGTATCGGCTATATAAAAACTGTAAAAAATTAAAATCATATAAAGAATTATATGTAAAAAACTCCCCAAAAATCCTGTCCTTTCAGAAATGGAAGCAAATATAAAATCTGTGTGTTGAGCTGGAAGAAATTTGAGCTGGGACTGAGTTGCCTTGGAAAAGCCTCTTCCCAGAAATTTTCCCGAACCCACTGCAATGAGGGATTGCTTTGCCTGATAAGCAGTAGGGGACTGGGAATACATTGGAAAAAGAAATGTATATATCCTCTGTTTTTGATAGGGTTTTAAGAAAAAAAACCAGGAAAAAATGGAGGAAAGGAAGATAAAGACCAGAAGAGTTATGAGAAAAGTGAATGTAAATCTCTGGAAAAAGAGAAATATTCCAATAATTACAAAAAAAGCCAGAGAAGTGCCAAAATCTGGTTGGAGAAATATAATAAAAACAGGGAGAAAAGAAAAAAAGATAATTTTTAAAAGATTTCTTTCCCTTCTTAACTCCTCTGCAATAAGAAGACAGAGGACAGGTTTTAGCCACTCCGAAGGTTGCAGGTTAAAAAAACCTAAATGAAGCCAGGCTTTTGTGTTTGAAATGGGCTTTGAAAATAAGGTTAAAAAGAGAAGGATAAAAAAGACAAAATAAAGATATCTGGAAAATCTTAAAAAACCACTGTGCCCTAGCCTTGAAATTGTAAAAAATATAATTAAACCTAAAAATGAAAAAAGAAGCTGATTTTTAAAAGCAGAGTAGGAAAAACCCTTTATAAAAAACAAACTGGAGAGGTTTAAAAGTAAAATTGGAAAAAAAATTAAAGGGTCAAAATATTTTTTCATTTTAAAAGTCCATATAAAAGTTCTTTTACAATAGGAGCAGCCACTTCAGAGCCATGCCCTGCATTTTCTACAATAGCCACGCAGACATATTCAGGATCCTCTGCCGGGGCAAATCCCACAAACCAGGAATGTTCTTTAATATAGGGCTTTCCTTTTTCTTCGCTCATAACCTGGGCTGTCCCTGTTTTTCCTGCAATAATAGGGAAATCATAAATTCTATGGCCGGTCCCTGAGGGGCTTTTCACTACCTCTGTCAAACTTTCCTTTATAAAATTTAATGTACTTTCAGATATATTTAAATCTTTATGTTGAAAACCTTTCAAAGGGTTTAAGGAAGGAAAAATGAGCTTCCCCCCGGTGGCAAATACTCCATAAATCTGAGCAACCTTTAAAGGAGTCACCAGGACAGGTCCCTGTCCGATGCTCAATGATACCGTCTCTCCTGCAAACCAGGGAACCTTTCTTACAGTCATACTCCACCTTTCTGAAGGCACAAAACCTGGTTTTTCAAAAAAGAGATCCAGCTCTGTCCTTTTATCTATTTCAAATATTCTTGCCCATTTCTCTATTCTGTTGAGCCCCAGAAAAAGTCCGAGGTTATAAAAATAAACATCGCAGGACTCTACAATTGCCCTTTTAAGGTTTACAGCCCCATGGCCTTTTGGGTTCCAACATTTAAATATCCTGTTTCCAAATTTAAAACTACCACTACAATTTACAATTTTTTCTGGGCTCCAAATCCCTTCTTCCAAGGCAGCCACAGCCAGAATTACCTTAAATACGCTCCCGGGTGGATAGGTCCCCTGAGAAACTCTATCCAGAAGAGGGAGGGAAGGATCTTGAAAAAGTTCTCTCCACAGATTTTTTGCCTTTGAGGAGATGGGCGGCATAATTTTTTTGGAAGGGGAAGAAAAATACAAATAGACAGAACCATTTTTTAAATTAAAAAGGAAAGCTGCTCCCCTCTGTTCCCCAAAAAGTTCTTTGGCTTTTTTATGCAAGTTTAAACTCAAAAAGGTTTTTAAATCCTTTCCTGTCTTTCCCTTTCTTAAAAGATACCTGGAGACCTCCTTTTCTCTGGAATCCACAATTACCTGCCATATTTCATCCTTTCCCTTCAAATAATTATCATAGGATTTTTCCAGACCTGTTTTTCCCACCCACTCTCCTTGTCTTAGATTAGGATTTTCTGCTATATCCTGCTGGGATGCCTCTGAAATATACCCAACCACATGGGACATATATTCTGAAAAGGGATATTCCCTTTTTAATGTTTTATGGATGGAGACCTCCCTGTATTTTATTTTAAACTCTTCAATCAGAGGGAGTTCCTCTGGGTCAAGAGAAGGGATAAGGGTAATGGGTATATAGGAAGGGCTCAAATTTCTACCTTTCCACCTCTGTAGTATTTCCTCTTTTCTCAAAGGAAGGGTTTCTATGAGATCTTTAATTACCCTTTCAGGGTCCTTGGACTCTTCAGCATAAAAAAGCAAATCATAATCCACTTCATTTTTTGCCAGGGTAAAGTTTTCCCTGGACCATAAAGTCCCCCTGTAGGCAGGAATTATTACCTGCCTTATATGGTTTTTTAATGCCATCTCTTCATAATATCTCCCCTTCCTTATTTGTAAACTATAGTATCTAAAAATTATCATTAAAAAAGATAAAAATAATACCCCTAAAAGAAAATTTTCCTTCTTCATCTTTTTTTAAGTAAAACAGTCAAAATAATTGCTCCCAGAAGGGACGAAATAATGAATGATAGCAAAAGATTTCTTAAAATGGAAATGTGAAAAAGTTTTATCAAAATATAAAAAAAGAGTGCATTTATAGAATGGGAAAGGAAAAATATGAAAAAATAAAATAATTTAGATTGAATATAAAGTTTATTATACAAATGGTAAGTAATGTAAGTGGTTAAAGTATTGGAAAAACCATATAGTCCAATGGGATAGCCATACAAGTAATCAGACAGGAGCCCAGAAAAGGTGGAAAAAAATAAACCTGCCGAGGGTTTTGTGTCTTTACTCAAAAGATAATACAAACTTAAAACAAGAGGCACTTCCAATAAAATCAAATTATAAAAAAAAACGATTTGAAATCTGATCAAAAGGATATTTACCAATAGCAAAAAAAATATCTTCAATTTTGTACCCCTTTAATTATATAAACATAATTCAATTTGCTGAAATCCACTGAGGGCTTTACTTTGACTATCAATTCATCCGACTGTCTTTCCACTCTAAATATACTGCCTATTTTAAGTCCATAGGGAAAAGAAAAATCCCAGGAATCAGTTAAGACCAAATCCCCTTCCTGGATTTCAGAATAGACGGGCAGGTATTTTATTTGAAGAAAACCACTGGAATCTCCTCTTAAAACCCCATGAACCCCTGTTCTTTCACAAATTCCAGAAACCACTGCTTCACTATTTATAATGGGCAAAAGGTAAGAAAGGGTTGCTTCCACCCTTACAATTTTTCCCACAACTCCCTCTGGAGTTATACAGATATAGTTTTCCTTTATTCCCCTGGATTTTCCTAAAGGTAAAATTATTTTTGAAGAAAAGGCAGGGGTATCCATTCCTAAAATGGAGGTTCTGGTTATATAATTTAGAAAATACTCTTTCTCTTCAAATCCATATAGTTGCTTGAAATAAATATTTTCAATCAATAATCTACCTATTTTAAATTCCTGCCACATTAATTTCTCTTTAAGAACTCTATTTTGCTGTCTTGCTTCTTTCATCTCTTTAAAGGAAAAAAAGACTTCTGAAAGAAATTTTGTGGTGCTATGAACCATTTTAATTAGAGGAGAAAGTACCAGTGAAAAACCTTTATACCAGTAATAACCATAACTCTGTATGGAAAGAATAAGAAAATTAAAAAAAAGTAAAATCAATAAAAGGGAGAGTAAGCTTTTCTTAGGAAATAGCAATTCTTTTTAAAAGGTTGTAGTCAGTGAGCATCCTTCCCGTTCCCAGAGCCACGCAAGCCATAGGATTTTCTGCTATGCTGACAGGTAAACCTGTCTCCTCTCTCAATCTTTGATCAAAATTTTTTAAAAGAGAACCTCCTCCACAGAGGACAATTCCTTTATCCATAATATCAGCAGAAAGTTCAGGTGGGGTTCTTTCCAGGGCAACCCTTACAGTTTCTATAATGGACTGAACAGGTTCAGAGAGGGCTTCTCTTATTTCCTCATCATTCACATAAATTGTTTTGGGAATCCCTTCCACCAGGTCCCTCCCCTTTATTTCCATTTTCAACTGTTTTTCCAGAGGAAAGGCAGAACCAATTTCCATCTTTATCTGTTCTGCTGTCCTTTCCCCTATGAGAAGGTTATATTTTTTCTTAATATAATTTATAATTGCCTCATCCATTTCATTTCCTGCAATCCTTATGGATCGGGAATAGACAATTCCAGCCAGGGCAATTACAGCCACATCGGTAGTTCCTCCTCCAATATCCACTATCATATTTCCTGTGGCTTCTGTAATGGGAAGACCTGCACCTATGGCTGCAGCCATTGCCTGTTCCACCAGCACTACCTCTGAAGCCCCTGCCCTCAAAGCTGAATCCTTCACAGCCCTCTTTTCAACCTGAGTTATCTCGGAGGGAACCGAAATAACAATCCTGGGTCTCACCATATAGGTTCTTCCAATGGCTTTTTTTATGAAATAATTCAGCATTTGCTCTGTAATTTCAAAATCAGCAATCACCCCATCCTTCATAGGTCTTATGGCAACTATATTTCCCGGGGTTCTTCCAAGCATTTCCTTTGCCTCGGTCCCTACTGCCTCTATCTTTCCATTTATGGTATTTTTTGCCACAATGGAGGGTTCATGCAAAACTATGCCTCTGTTTTTACAATAAACCATCGTTGTGGCTGTTCCCAAATCAATGGCAAGATCGTTGGACAAAAAACGAAAAAATTTAAAAATCATAAATCATTCTCTTACAAAAACCTTTAACTTCTTGGTGGTTTCATTTCCAGCAGGATCCACAGATTGAACTGCCACCACATTTTCCCCCACATATTTTAAAGAAACGGTGGTGGTAAAAGAGCCATCCGGATTGGGAGTTATGGTTTCTCCTTCAATTATAACAGTACAACCTGGTTCTGTTTTACCTTCTATAATAACCTGATTTCCCAGGGGCACGTCAGCTTTTACATTTAAAAAGGGTGGATTTTTATCCAGCCTTTCCATCTCATCGGGTGTGAGAACCCTGAACTTTTGATAGGTGCTCCAGGGGCTATCATTTTCCTTTGGTCCCAGTGCTTTAACCCTCCAGTAATAATCTCCTGGCTCCACTCCTGCAATATTTATATAATTTTTGGTCAATTTTTTCTCATGGGCTTCCACAAAGAGGAGGGATTGGGAAACCTGAACAATATACCCCGCTGCCCCTTCCACCTTTTCCCAGGAAAGGGTTATTTTTAAATTGGGATTGAAAAGAAATGCCTTATTTATAACTGGTTCAATATGCCTTGGGCTGGGAAGGATTCCCAGTTTTTCTGGCTCTTTTCCCTTTTCAATTTTAATCTTTTCCAGAGAACCCACCTCATAAGTTTGATCCCCCGAAGTAACCTTTGCAGTTCCTCTGGAAATCTGGGCTTCTGTCTTGTTCTGTTCGGAGACAATATAAGCAGAGGTATATTTTTCCAGCTCTGCATTGGCTTGAAGGGTTACCACCTGCGCCTTTTGATTGTAAGTGGTTATATCTACAGAGCCAGCCTTCATAGTTATCTTTTCCACGGCTTCTCCGCTTTTTGTTATAATGGGTTCTGCTACCTCGTGTAAGGAATTGGGGGGGAGTACTATTATGGAATTATTTTTGGTCATTATTCTAACAGAGCCATTGGCAAAGGTCTTTACAAAGTCCCCTGCATATAAACTCATTCTGGGTTTGGCATCTTCCCATACCCCCTGATCCTTTCTCTGGATTTGAACCTTTCCTTCCAAATCTATTATCTCTTCTATGGAACCCGAACTGCTTCCCGCGGCATTTCCTAAAGTTTTTAAAGCATCCTCCAAAACTCCAGAGGCAATATCAATCACTTGAGTATAATTCTTTTCAAGAAAAAGTTTTTGGGCTTCCTGAAGTTTCTCCTTAAGTTTCTGGTAACTGACTTTATAAAAGGAAAAGTTTGGAAGAGTTGAAATTTCTTCAACCTTCTTATCAGCTTCTTTTAAAAACCTCTGAGCCTTTGTCTTTGGGGATTGATAATGCAAAAATATAAAATAACCAGCAAATATTAAAATCCCTAATGAAAATATAATAAGCCCAATCTTTTTAAGGGAAGAAATTGGTATAAGATACCAATCTAAATCAACTCGGGAAGAGGTTTTCTTTTTCAAAGCCCTATTTCACTGTGGCACTTATGGGTATTTCTATGGTCTTATACTCTTCAATTTCAGAGTTAGTTTTTACCAACAATTTGCCCTCAAAAGGACCCTTGGGTGGCTCTGTTCCAAAAATTATGCTCAGGTTATAGTCCTCTCCAGGTTTTATCACTTCCTGGGAAACAGTAAGAAAAGGCAAAGTGGATTGAATGGAAAGGATTTGAAAATTTCCCTTTCCTGAATTATCCTTTATCCTGACCATTCTTTTAAAATCAGGGCTGAAATCAATACTCCCCATTTCCAGTTTTGGTGGGGTGACCAGAATCTCAGGCCTTACAAGTCCCATAATCTTAACTTCTAATTTTGGAAGCAATTTACTGCTGGTATAAATATAGATTCTTTCATTTACCACTCCCACGGGAGCATCGGGTTCAATCAGTGCGGTTATCTCAAACTGCTTATTTTTATATTGAGGATTTAATCTTTCAGGGGGAACCTGCTGGTAAGTCAATTTTATATAGGGTTTTGAACTTTCATATTTCAAAATTTTAAAGTCAATTCCTTCCTCTTCAGTAACTAAAAGGCGTTGCACTTTTCCTGTTTCCTTCCTTAATTTGACAAATCTTAAATTTCCATCAGGCAGGACATCCACCACTGCCTTTACCGTTGCCTTTAAAAAGAGTTTGAACTGGGGATTTTCAGGGTCATTGGTAATTACAGTTATATCTTTAGTAATGGGACCTTTGAAATCCTTTGTTTCCAGTTTTGTTTTAACCTTCCCTGTCTGCCCTGGTTTTATAACCCTATCTGCCTCAGCCACAGTACAACCACAGGAAGGCCTTACATCCAGGATATTAAGGTCTGCCTTTCCTTCGTTTTTTATCTCAAAACTATGAAAAACCTCCTCCCCTTTTACCACCACTCCAAAATCCTTTAAAGGTTCATTGCATACCAGTTTTGGTTCCTGAGAAAAACCATAAAAGGATAAAATAAGTACCAAAAAAAACAAAAATTTCTTCATTATTTAACCTCCTAAAATATGTTCTAATTATTTTAATACATTTTTCCTTGACATTCAAGTGATTTTTTAGTTAATATTTAGGGAATGAAAAAAAATCTGGGCCTTATGCTTCTGGAAGCAAACCTTATAGATGAGGTACAGATGAAAATTGCCCTGGAAGTTCAAAAAAAAACGGGGAAAAGATTTGGTTCTACTTTGGTGGATTTAAAATTTATTGATGAAAATGTCCTGGCTGCTTTTTTATCCAAACAGATAGACATACCCTGCATAAGTTTGCTAAACATTGCCATTCCCCAGGAAGTAATAGATAAAATTCCTATGGAAGTTGCAAAAAAAACCCACAGTATGCCCATTAAAATAGAAAGCAATTTTCTCTTTGTGGCAATGGTAG